>NZ_JAEIMH010000015.1:95650-116470 GCF_016464295.1 Streptomyces sp. N35
GCCCGGACCCCGGCTGCGGGTCCGGGCGGCAGGTTCACCGCAGGCGTCAGGTCACAGGCCCGCCAGCTGCTGCCCCACTCGGGAGACCCCGGCAGGAGCCCCGTTGATCACGAACTGGGAGCCCGGCTCGATCAGGACGTCACCGTCCCGCGAATCGCTGATCTCGACGTTCGTCAGCGTCGCACTGCCGCGCGCCCCGCCCATCGCGAGGATGCCCGAGCCGTTGTTGGACTTGGAGATGGTCACGTTCTCCACCTTCACACCCGGCATCTCACCGCCACCCGTCTTGAACTGGATGCCGTCGTACGTCGAGTCGTGGATGTCCGTGTCCCGGATCGTGACACCGGGGATGCTCGGCCCCTGGGCGAAGAGCGTGATCGCGCCGAACTCCTGGTCCTCGTTCCAGAACGCCCCACCCGTGCGGTACAGCCCGTTGTTCGCGATCAGCGTCTGGCCCGTGAACGGGATCGGGTCGTGGTCGGTCGCGAGCATGATGCCCGGGTAGTTCATTGTGTCACTGATCAGGTTGTTCTCGATTCTGTTGCCGTAACCGCCGTACACGGCGATCCCGTTGGCCCGCCACGGCAGCTGCACGGTGTTGTTGCGGAACACGTTGTCGTGGCCGATGTCCACCGACGTGTCCTTCACGTACTTGCTGGCCCAGACCGCGAGCGCGTCGTCCCCGGTGTTGCGGAAGGACGAGTTGTAGACGGTCGAGTTCCGGGTGCCGTTGGTGAAGTTGATGCCGTCCGCGTACGTGTTGCGGATCCGCATCCCGCTGAACTCCAGGCCGTCGCCCGGGTTCCACAGCTCGGGGATGTTGGAGTAGTCGCGGCCCACCCACGCGCCGACGTTCGCGTGCTCGATCCAGACGTTGCTGATCTTCGTGCCCTTGCCGAGCCGGCCGTTGATCCCGACGCCGCCCTCCGCGTTGCCGTCGCCGCCGCGGATCTGGCCCGAACCGAAGATCGCGATGTCCGAGATCTTGGTGTTGTCGTCGATGTCGAAGCCGAAGTTGCCCTCGTGCGGGTGGTTGATGCCGCCCGCCTGGTGCGGGGGCGTGAGCGTGTAGAGCTGCGAGTGCCACATGCCCGCGCCGCGGATCGTGACGTCGCGGATGCCCACCTGGTTGAACTGACCCCGGTTGAGCGGGTCGTCGGTGAGGATCTTCTGCTCCTGGCGCCACTGCCCCGCCGGGATCCACACGCAGGAGATGTCGCCGTTCTGGTCGGCGGTCACCGCCTTCTGGAGCGCGGTCGTGTCGTCGATCCCGTCGTTCGGGATCGCGCCGTACTCGGTGATCGAGGTGCACTCCGCGGGCTTGGACGCGGCCGGCGCCACCTGCTCCAGATCGATCAGGTCGACGATGTAGTACGCGGCGTCGTCGCCGGCATCGCGCTGCAGCCGGAACTTGGTGCCGGCGGGGTAAGTGTTCGCGAGCAGCGCGTGCGACTCGTCGAAGAGCCGGCGTGCGTCACCGCCCGGGGTGTTGGTCAGGCCCTCCGGCTGGTCGGTGTTCCCGTACAGCCAGCTGTGCTTGGAGGAGAGCTTCACCTTCTGTACGAACTGGCCGTCCGCGTACAGGCTGAGCGTCTTCTCCTGGCCGCCGCCACCGGGCGCGTCCGGGATGGAGTTGCGTACGACGATCGAGTTGGCCGCGCTGGTGGAGGTGAACTCCACGTACTGGCCGGCCGAGTTGAGCCGTACCGACTTGCGGCCCGAGGACTCCGAGGCGAAGTTGGTGTGGCCGAAGGTGCGCTCCGCGTCCGCTTCGAGCAGCGTGCCCTCGTAGCGGCCCTCCTCCGCCTCGTACTCGGCATACGGGACGGCGGCGCCGCGGCCGACGACGATCGAGCGCGCGAAGACGTTGTTGTCCTCGTTGGTCTCGTCGACCGTGTCCGTGGCGTCGGCGGTGGCCGTGAGCGTGGCGCCGCCGCTGGTCGCGGTCCAGGTGCCGGACAGGTCCACGGTCGCGGTGGTGCCCGCGGCGATGGCCGGTGCGGTCCCGTTCAGGGTCTTGTCGCCCACGGTCAGGCGGGTGACCGAACCCGCGCTCACGGCCGAGGTACCGCGGTTGTGGACCTTCACCGAGAAGGAGACGTTCGAACCGACGGCCGGGCTCGACGGGTTGGAGCTGATCCCGGTGACCTCCAGGTCGGGTCCCGGGGTCCGGCCGACGGTGAGCTTGTCCTCGGCGGTGATGCTGTTGTTGTCGTTGTCCTGCTCGGCGACCGTGTCCAGCGGGTCGACCACCGCGGACACCGTGTAACTGCCCTGCGCCCGCTTGCCGAGCGCGACATCGACCGGCGCGGACTCGCCGGCGCCGAGCGCGGGCACCTGCGCGGTCCCGGCTACGGTGCCGCCGAGGCTCACGTCGACGGTGGTCGCCGCGGCGGCCGCGCTGCCGGTGTTGCGTACGGTCGCCTTCGCGGTGATCGCGTCGCTCTCGCTGGGGGTGTCGGGCGACCAGGTCAGGCCCGAGACGGAGAGGTCCGGGTTGGGCGCGGGTTCACCGTTGACCTGGAACTCCGCGATCTGGCCGGCGTATCCGGAGGTGTTGCCGGTGATCTTCAGCTGCACATCGGCGTAGCGCCCGGAGACCGGGATGCCGACCGAGTTCTGGTTCGCGGCGGGATCGAAGACGTAGTCGGCCGATGCCTTGATCGAGGTGAAGCTCTGCTCGCCCTGCTTGCGGGCGAGCACCTCGATGGTCTGGGTGCGCTTGGACCAGGCCGGATCGGGGTTGAGCTTGAGGACCACGGAGGAGAGCTCGGCGTCCGCGCCGAGCTTCACGGTCAGCGTCGACGGGTGATGGCCCGCCTCCCAGTAAGTGCTCGTGGAGTTGTCGTTGGCGTTGGTCGCGAAGTAGTTCTGGATCGAGGACGAGGCCTCGATCGGCTTGCCGACGGCGAGATTGGTGACCGCCGCGGCCTTCGCGGTATGCGCGGCCTCGGGGGGAGCGGCCGCTGCCACGGCCGCCGGGGCGAGTGCGCCGGCTATCAGCCCGGCGCCGAGACAGGCTGCCAGCAGCCGTCTGTTGCGTCGTCTTGCTCGCGTCATCTGCGGGTGCGCCTTCCTGATGGGGGGTTGGGGGGAGGGGCGGCCCGGGCTCCTACGGCCGCACACTCAAGCAGCGCGGCCAGAGGAGCACAAGATGTCGGCGAGATATTGCAAATATTCTACAGCTCTCTGGAACATCGGATCACTGTGCGGAGCGGGCACGATCTGTACGCCACCGCCCAGGCATCCCGGCGGTGCCTTGCCGTCCGGCCGCACGAAGTGACCTCGCAACTTGCCAGGCCGCCCACGCAACGCCGCGACGGAGCCCGGTGCGAGAATTGCCTGATGGGGCGGCGATGGGGTGGATCAACTGGCCTGAAACAGGCCTTCGGCGGCGCGAACCTTGCCAGGGAACGGGTCTGACGGCTCGTCACTGCGGGGGGCTCGTGACGCAGTCGTAATCTTGCAATGTTGGATCGAAATCTTGCGTACCCCTGCTCGTCGTCCTAATGTGACGCACCGATCAGGGCAGTGCCCTGGGCGTCACCCAGAGGAGCCGTAATGAAGCCCCGTAACCTCGCGATCTTCCTGATCTCATCAGGCCTCGTTCTCACCGCCACGGCGTGCGGCGGCGACGACTCGGACTCCGATGCGGGAGGCGGAGTCACCATCACCGTCGCCTGCCAGCCGGCGAAGACCGCGCCGAAGACGCGCAAGGCGTGGGACGACGACGTCGCCGCGTTCGAGAAGGCGCACCCGGGCGTGAAGGTCAAGAGCACCGACCAGCAGCCGTGTTACGACCCGAAGACCTTCGCCGCGAAGATCGCCGGCGGCCAGATGGAGACCGTGTTCGTCGTGCCGGTCACCAACTACACGGATGTCATAGCCAAGAAGCAGGCGAAGGACATCACCGGCGTCACCAACCTGGTCAAGAACTTCGGTGACATCAAGCAGGACGCCCGGGACATGGTCACCAAGGACGGCAAGGTCTACGGCGTCCCCAACGTGAACTACAGCGTCGGACTCGTCTACAACCGCGCGCTCTTCGAGAAGGCCGGCCTCGACCCCGAGGCCCCGCCGCAGACGTGGGACGAGGTCCGCGCGGCCGCGAAGAAGATCGCGGACCTGGGCGACGGCCACGTCGGATACGGCGAGTACGGCGGCGGCAACGTCGGCGGCTGGCACTTCGCGCAGTCCATCTTCAGCCGCGGCGGCGAGATGGTCGTCGACGGCAAGGCGGCGTTCAACAGCGCCGAGGGCAAGGCGGTCCTGCAGACCCTGCACGACATGCGCTGGGAGGACGACAGCGTCGGCAAGAAGGTGCTGATCGGCTGGGAGACGCTGATGCAGCAGATGGGCGCCGGCAAGACCGGCATGATGCTCGGCGCGCCCGACGTGGTCACCGACGTGGTGCAGAAGTTCCAGGGCAAGGTCGAGGACTACGGCATCACCTCCATCCCCGAGGGCAAGGCGTCGCTGACCGGCGGCGAGGCCTACATGATCAACCCCAAGGCGAACGCCGCCGAGACCAAGGCGGCCATGCAGTGGATCGACTTCCAGTTCAACACCCCGGGCAAGGGCCGGCACGACTACGCGCGCGGCAAGGCCAACGGTGACCCGGTGGGCGTGCCCAACAACGACTACATGGGCGACTCGCCGACCGGCCAGGAGATCATCAAGCTCCGCAACGACAACGCGAGCCTCCCGGTCGAGAACTACCAGACGTACATCGACAAGGCGGCGACCGTCACCGCCAAGCTCGAGCCGCCGAAGGCGCAGGAGCTGTACGCGGTGCTCGACGTGGCCATGTCGGCGGTCCTCACCCGCGAGAACGCGGACATCGACAAGTTGCTTGCCGACGCCGAGACCAAGGCCAACAAGATTCTTGCGCAGGGCTGACGGCGCGGATCAGGGGTGCCGCATCCGCCGACGGCGGAACGCGGCACCCCGCACCACGGGCGGGGAACGGGAGATCACCATGGACACAATGACCCTGCGGACGAAACGGCCGGCGAGGCCGCCACGTCGCAGGCCACCCTCGAAGCGGAAAAGGGCGGTTCAGAACAACCTCACCGCGTACGGATTCCTGTGTGCGGCACTGTTCTGCTTCGCGTTGTTCGCGTGGTGGCCGATGATCCGGCAGATCATCATGAGCTTCCAGGAGACCAACCTGGTCGACGAACCCACGTGGGTGGGCCTGGACAACTTCCGTACGGTCGTGGAGGACCCGGCGTTCGGACAGGCCTGGAAGAACACCATCGCCTTCACGTTCCTCGCCCTGGTCTGCGGCTATGTGATCCCGTTCGCCGTGGCCATCATCCTGAACGAACTGCGCCACGCCCGCGCGTACTTGCGCTTCGTGGTCTATCTGCCGGTGATGCTGCCGCCGATCGTCTCGGTGCTGCTCTTCAAGTGGTTCTACGATCCCGGACCCGGCCTGTTCAACTATGTGCTCGACGCCGTGGGCCTGCCGACGCTCTCCTGGCTCGACTCCACCGACACCGCGCTGATCTCCCTGGTGCTCGTCTCCACCTGGATGAACATGGGCGCCGGCGTACTGATCTACCTCGCCGCGCTGCAGAACATCCCCGGTGACCTCTACGAGGCCGCCGAACTCGACGGCGCCGGGATCTTCAAGCGGATCTGGAACGTCACCGTCCCGCAGACCCGGCTGATCCTGCTGCTCATGCTGATGCTCCAGATCGTCGCCACGATGCAGGTCTTCATCGAGCCGTATCAGCTCACCGGCGGCGGACCCGAGAACGCGACGGTCACCGTCGCCTTCCTGATGTACCAGTACGCCTTCGTCTACGGCGGCAACTACGGCGCCGGCAGCGCGCTCGGCGTGATGCTCATGATCGTTCTCCTTGCGGTCGCCGCGGTCCAGCTCCGGCTGACCCGCGACGAGAAGAGGTAGCCCCATGGTTCACGCAACAGCCCACCGGGACACGGCAGATGAGACCCGCAAGGTGCCGCCGCCCTCCGTACGCACCAGGAAGAGGCGACGCCGCGCCGCCTGGGCCGACGGCCATGCGCGCACCATCGTCTCGCCGCTCGAACTCAAGTCCCGCTGGGGGACGAGGATCTACTGGGCCGTGCTCGCGGCCGTCCTCTCCGTCTTCACCCTGGTCTTCGTCTTCCCGCTGTACTGGATGGTCACCGGCGCGATGAAGTCCGGCGAGGAGATCGCCCAGATGCCGCCGACGCTGTGGCCCGGGGACCCGGACCTCTCCCGGGTCTCGGGTGCCCGGGGGCTCTTCGTCATCGGCACGCTTCTGCAGAACACCCTGTATTACGCGGTAGGCGCCTGGCTCTTCACCCTCGCCGTCGACGTCACCGCCGCCTATGCCCTGTCCAAGCTCCGGCCGATGTTCGGCAACGCGATCCTGGGCGCGATGCTGGCCACGTTGATGATCCCGCCGATCGTCGTGATGATCCCCGCATACGTCACCGTCACCGACGTGCCGGTCTTCGGCTGGCAGCTGCTCAACTCGCCCTGGGCGATCTGGTTCCCGGTGGCCGCCAACGGTTTCAACATCTTCCTGCTCAAGCGGTTCTTCGACTCGATACCCGACGAGATCCTCGAAGCGGCCGAGATCGACGGCGTACCGCCCTGGCGGGTGCTCGTCTCGATCATCCTGCCGATCTCACGGCCCATCCTCGGTGTGGTCTCCATCTTCACCATCGTGATGGTCTTCAAGGACTTCCTCTGGCCGCTGCTCGTCCTGCCGGACAGCGAGAAGATGACGCTCAGCGTGGGTCTGTCGCAGACCGCGGGAGCCGTCTCGCAGAACCAGATCATGGCCGGTCTGGTGATCGCGAGCATCCCGATGATCATCGTGTTCTTCTTCTTCCAGCGCAGCATCATGGCGGGCCTGACGGCCGGCAGCCTCAAGGGCTGACCCGCACCCCGCACCCCTCGCCCTTCACCAAAAGCACTCCGCCGCCGGTCTCCTCCATGCCCCCGCCAAGACCGGCGGCGGGGTCCCCACCTGCCCGAAAGGAACCTCCCGTGGCAGTTGTTGAATCGTCCCGCACCGGCGATCTGCCGCCCTCGCGCACCGACGACTGGTGGCGTGACGCCGTCATCTACCAGGTCTACCCACGCAGCTTCGCGGACGGCGACGGCGACGGTACGGGGGACCTCGCGGGTGTCCGTGCGAACCTGCCGTATCTCGCCCGACTCGGCGTGGACGCCGTCTGGTTCACGCCCTGGTATCTCTCGCCGCTGGTCGACGGCGGCTACGACGTGGCCGACTACCGCACCATCGACCCGGCCTTCGGCACCCTCGACGAGGCGGAGAAGCTGATCTCGGAGGCCGCCGAGTTCGGGATCAGGACGATCGTCGACATCGTCCCCAACCACCTCTCCGACCAGCACGCCTGGTTCCAGGCCGCCCTGGAGGCGGGCCCCGGCAGCCCGGAGCGGGAGCGCTTCCACTTCCGCCCGGGCCGCGGCGAGAACGGTGAACTGCCGCCCAACAACTGGCCCTCCCAGTTCTCCGGCGAAACCTGGACCCGCGTGCCCGACGGCGAGTGGTACCTGCACCTGTTCGCCCCCGAGCAGCCCGACCTCAACTGGTCGCACCCCGAGGTCCGCCGCGAGCACGAGGACGTGCTCCGCTTCTGGTTCGAGCGCGGCGTGGCCGGCGTCCGTATCGACTCGGCCGCCCTGCTCACCAAGCACCCGGAGCTGCCCGACTTCACCGAGGGCGTCGACCCGCACCCGTATATCGACCAGGACGAGATCCATGACATCTACCGTTCCTGGCGCGCGATAGCCGACGAGTACGGAGGCATCTTCGTCGGCGAGGTCTGGCTCCCCGACAGTGAGCGCTTCGCCCGCTATCTGCGCCCCGACGAGCTGCACACCGCCTTCAACTTCAACTTTCTCGCCTGCCCCTGGGACGCCGGCCGGCTGCGCCGCACCATCGACGACACCCTCGCCGAGCACGCGCCGGTCAAGGCCCCCGCCACCTGGGTCCTGTGCAACCACGACGTGACGCGCACGGTCACCCGCTACGGCCGCGAGGACACCGCGTTCGACTTCGATACGAAGGCCTTCGGCACCCCCACCGACCTGGAGCTCGGCACCCGCCGCGCCCGCGCCGCGGCGCTGCTCACGCTGGCCCTGCCCGGCTCCGTATACCTCTATCAGGGCGAGGAGTTGGGCCTGCCCGAGGCCGACATCCCGCTGAGCCGCATCGAGGACCCGATGCACTTCCGCTCCGGCGGCACCGACCCGGGCCGCGACGGCTGCCGGGTGCCGCTGCCGTGGGTGTCCGGCGAACCGCACAGCGGATTCGGCTCGGATACGGAGCCGTGGCTGCCCCAGCCCGCGTACTGGCCGCAGTACGCCGTGGACGTGCAGAGCGAGGATCCCACGTCGATGCTCACCCTGTACCGCACGGCCCTGCGGCTGCGCCGCGAGACGCCCGGCTTCGGCGACGGTCCGATGACCTGGCTGCCCGCCGACAACGGTGTCCTCGCCTTCGCCCGTACCGACGCGCTGGTGTGCGTGGTGAACCTCTCCGGCGCTCCGGCCACGCTGCCGTCGCACGAGGAACTCCTGCTCTCCAGCGGCCCGTTGGCCGCCGACGGACGGCTGCCGGGCGATACGGCCGTATGGCTCCGCCGGTGACCTGACGCCGGCGGACGAGCCCGGGCCCGCCCCCTGGGGGGGGGGGGGGGGGCGGGGGCGGAGGACCACCCCCCCCCCCCCCCCCCCCACCCCCCCCCCCGACCCTCACCAGCACCTCCGCACCGCCCGCACCAGCACCTCTGCACCGCCCGCACCAGCACCTCTGCACGGCCCGCACCAGCACCTCTGCACGGCCCTCAAGTCCTCGACGCCAGGCGGACCTCCATGAGCAGAGCCATCGAGTTGCGAGAAGTGAGCAAGAGATACGGCGACGCGTACGCCGTGCGCCGGGTCTCCCTGACCGTGGAGCCCGGCGAGTTCCTGGTGCTCCTCGGCCCTTCGGGCTGTGGGAAGTCCACCGTGCTCCGCATGATCGCGGGTCTGGAGGACATCACCGAGGGCGACCTGCTGCTCGGCGGCGAACCCGCGAGCGATGTACTGCCCCGCGAGCGGGACATCGCGATGGTGTTCCAGAACTTCGCGCTGTACCCGTCGATGACCACCCGCGAGAACATCGCGTTCCCGCTGCGCCTGCGGGACCCCTCGACCGACCACGGCCACCAGGTGCGCGCGACCGCGCGGATGCTCGCCATCGAGGACCTCCTGGAGCGGCTGCCCGCCCAGATGTCCGGCGGCGAACGCCAGCGGGTGGCGATGGGCCGGGCGATCTCCCGGCGACCGTCGGTCTTCCTCCTGGACGAGCCGCTGTCCAGCCTCGACGCCAAATTGCGCAGCCATCTGCGCGCCGAGATCGCCCGGATCGTCGCCGAACTCGGCGTCACCACCGTCTATGTGACGCATGATCAGGCCGAGGCGATGTCGCTCGGCGACCGGGTGGCGGTGATGCGGGACGGCGTGCTCCAGCAGGCGAGCGCGCCCCGCGACCTGTACGCCCGCCCGGCCAATGTCTTCGTGGCGGCTTTCGTCGGCACCCCGCGCATCAACCTCCTCGAGGGCGTGGTCAACGCCCCCCTTGACGGCCCCATGGCCCTCGACCTCGGGCGTCAACGCCTGCGTCTGCCCCAGCCGTTGACCACCGACCACCAGCTGCTCCGCATCCAGCAAGGGCGACCGGTGATCGTGGGCCTGCGCCCCGAGGCCGTACGGATCGGGCCGCCGAGCCAGGCGCGGCCGGGCGAGGCCGCGCTCGGCGGGATCGTGGAGCACGTGGAGTATCTGGGGCACGAGGTGCTCGTTCATCTGAACACCGGCTCGCGGCGGGCCGTCGTTCCCGACCTGGAATCCTCCCGGCCCGCCGCGGACGGCGCCGCGGTGCGCCCGGCCCGCAGACCCTGGCTCGACCGGGTGCTGGACCGGGTGAGTTCGCTTGCGGCCGCGCGGGAGTCGGCGCCGGCCCCACGCCCTGCAAGGTCGGCGTAAGTGCCGGGCCCTGGTGGGGGCCCCGGGGGGCCGGCCCCCGGCCCGGTGCCTGGGTCGGTCCCTGGGCCGGTCCCTGGTTCGATCCCGCCCGAGCGTCGTACGACGGCGGCGGGCGATCTGGTGCTGCGGTCCGGCCCCGAACACCGCGTACGCGTCGGCGCCCACATCCCGCTCCTGGTGGACCTGGCACGGCTCTACGTCTTCGACCGCACCGGGATGCGCATCTGCCCGGCCCCGGACCGGATGCCGGCGCTGCACACCTGAGACCGACTCAGCGCGCGGACCCCTGCGCCCCGATGAGCTCCGACACCCGTACGAACCGGTAGCCCTGCTTGCGCAGCGCGGGCACGATCGTACGGAGCGCCTTCTCGGTCGCGGGCGCGGCGCTGCGGGTGCAGTGCATGACGACCACCGAACCCGGCTTGACCCCGCCGAGTACATCCGCGGCGACCGCGTCCGCATCGGTCGCGAACGCGTCCCCGCTCACCACGTCCCACTGCACGGCCGTCACCCCGCCGGCCGCGAGCGCGCGCAGGGCGGTGCGGTCGTAACACCCGCCGGGGAAGCGGAAGTACGGCACCGCATCGCTCACCCCCGCCTTCTCGAAGGCCCTGAACGCCCGCGCCACATCGGCCTTCATGTCCTTCGGCGCGATCGTCGGCAGCCCGTAGCAGTCCTTGGTGAAGGCGTAATGGCTGTACGAGTGATTGGCGACCTCGAAGAGCGGATCGGCGCCGATGGCCTTGGCCTGCGCCGGGTACTCCTCGGCCCAGCGGCCCGTCATGAACACGGTCGCCGGCACCTTGTACCGCTTGAGCGCCCGGATCAGCTCCGGATTGTCGAACCGCTCCCCGCGCGCGGCCCGCGTCCCCTGGTCCGCCGTCATATCGGCGTCGAAGGTCAGCGCGACCACCTTCTCGCGCCGCTCCCCGTTCTTGAACACCGGAGCGAGCCCCTGCGGACCGGGCGCGAGCGTCGGCGGCCGCGAGGTCTCCGTCCCGGGGGAGGGCGTGGGGGCGGCCTTCTTCGGTCCGGCCTCCGAGCCGCAGCCGGCGACGGCGGTGGCGGTGGCGAGCAGAGCGCAGACGGCGAGCGTGCGTACGCGAGCGGTGAGGGTCGTCACGCGCAGACGTTAACCCGGAAAATCCGACAAACCGCTCATTTCGCAAACGGGTGTCAGGCCGGCGCCAGGGGGTGGCCGACCACGCGGGTCACTCCGCGGCCAGCAGCCGCTCCCGGCACTCCGCCACGTCGAAGTCGCCCTTCGGGTACTGCGGGTCCAGGGCCTCGAGGTGCTCCAGGAGGAGCTTGCTGATGGCCCAGTTGCGGTACCACTTGCGGTCCGCGGGGATCACGAACCACGGCGCCGCCTCCGTCGAGCAGCGCTCCAGGGCGATCTCGTACGCCTCCTGGTACGCGGGCCACAGCGCGCGCTCCTCGATGTCGCCCACGTTGAACTTCCAGTGCTTGTCCGGGCGGTCGAGGCGTTCGAGCAGCCGGCCGCGCTGCTCCTCGTTGCTGATGTGCAGGAAGCACTTGATGACCGTGACGCCGTCGTGCGTCAGTGACTTCTCGAAGCGGTTGATCTGGCCGTAGCGCCGGCCGAGCTGGCTGCGCGGGACCAGTTCGCGCACCCGGGCGATCAGGACGTCCTCGTAGTGCGAGCGGTCGAAGATGCCGATCTCGCCGCGCTCGGGCAGCGCCTTCATGATCCGCCACAGGAACGGGTGGTTCTGCTCCTCGGGCGTAGGTGCCTTGAAGGCCTTGATCCGGCAGCCCGAGGGGTTGAACAGACCGATCACATGCTTGACCGTGCCGCCCTTGCCGCTGGTGTCCATGCCCTGCAGGACGAGCAGCACACGGCGCCGGTCGCCCGCGGTGCTCGCCGCGTAGAGCCGTTCCTGGAGGTCGGCGAGACGTTCACCCATACGGGCCAGATCGGCGAGGGCCTCGGCCTTGTTCGCCGGTCCCGCGGGGGTGGCGCGGGCGTCGTACGTGGAGAGGTCGAGGCGTTCGCCCTCGGGGACGCGCAGCAGCTCGGAGAGCGAGGCCGTGGTCCTGGACCCGGTGCCCCTGCCGTCCTTCGCCCTCGCGGGCTTGGCGGCCTCAGCGGGCTTGGCAGCCTCCGCGGGCTTGGCGGCCTTCGCCTTCGCGGCCTTGTCGGTCCTCGCGGGATTGTCCGCCTTGGCCTTCGCGGCCTTGACCTTGGTCTTCCCGGCACCGCTTGTCGCCCTGCCGGACTTCTTGCCCGGCTTTTCCGCCTTGGTCTTCGTCTTGGCCACGGCCTACCCCTAACGTCAGTCCACTCGATCCTGCGACGGATCGGCGACGGCCGCGACCGCTGCGCACCCGCCGCCCCGAAGGGCGGGCTGTCGTCCACAGCCCGCCCACGCCGGCGGCTACGAGTGCCAGGGCCCCGTCACCGCGAAGGTCGTGCCGGGGTTGTAGCAGTTGACGTACATCGTGTCCCAGTCCGGCGAGAACGTGCAGCCCGCGAACTCGCCCCACTCCGGGGCCTCGGGCGTCCCGATGTTCTGCCGGTTGCCGGCCATCGGATAGACCTCGCCGCGCCGGGTCAGGCCGTACACGTGCTGTGCGCCCTCCCCGTCCTCGCACACCATCAGACCGCCGCTCGGGGCGAGGCAGATGTTGTCCGGTTCCTCGCCGGGCAGCTGGATGTCCGTGTCGGGACCGAAGACGATCACCAGCGTGAGACGGCGCGACGAGGGGTCGTACCGCCAGATCTGGCCGTAGTGGTCACCGGCCGAGCCCTCGCGGCTGCGCGCGTAACTGGACACGAAGTAGACCGACTTGCCGCCCCAGTAGCAGCCCTCCAGCTTCTGGGCGTGGGTGATGCCCTTCGGGCCGAAGTCCTGCAGCCGGATGGGGGTTTCCTTGGCCAGCGGGTCGGGGACGTCGACCCACTCGACGCCGTCGAAGCTCGCGCCCGTCTCCTGGATGGACGACAGATCCGGTACGCCGGGCACGCGCATCGCCTGCAGCCGTCCGCCCGCGCGCAGCGAACCGCGGCCGCCCTCGGGCTTGTTCGGCAGGAAGCGGTAGAAGAGACCGAACGGCTTCTGGAAGGCGTCCTCCGTCTCGTAGACGACACCGCGCCTCGGGTCGACGGCGATCGCCTCGTGCTGGAAGCGGCCCATCGCGGTGAGCGGCACGGCGCCCGTACGGCGCGGATCCACCGGGTCGACCTCGAAGATGAAGCCGTGGTCCTTGGTGTAGCCGTTGGTGCCGGCCTTGTCCTCGTTCTCCTCGCAGGTGAGCCAGGTGCCCCAAGGGGTGGGCCCGCCCGCGCAGTTGACGGCGGTGCCGGCGATGCCGACCCGCTCGTCCACGACATTGCCCCGGCGGTCGAGCGTGACGTTCGTACAGCCGCCCTTCGCGGCCGGGTCGTACGTCAGACCCTCGACGACCGGCACGCCGATCTTGCCGTTGTGCCGGTTCTCATGGTTGCGGACGAGGTGCGTACCGCCGCGCTTGGCGGCGAAGGCGGCCATGCCGTCGAAGTTCGTGGGCACCTGCCCCTCGCCCGAGCGCAGCGGCTCGCCTTCACGCGAAAGCACCTTGTACCTGAAGCCCTTGGGCAGATCGAGCAGACCGGCCGGGTCGGGCACCAGCGGCCCGTATCCGCCTCTGCCGTGCGCGGCGGCGGATCCTGTGAAGAGTTCGCTGAGCGAACCGGCGAAGGTGATTCCCACACCCAAGGCCCCGCCTCCGGCGAGGACTTGGCGTCGGGAAGCGGACGTACTTGTCTCGGTCATTCGGGCAACTCCCTGTTGGCGGACAGGAATGTGACCCGCCTGTGTGTACCACCTACGCCACGGCGCGGGAACCACGCGCGTAGCGTCGGCTCCCGCGTGTCCCGTCCTGCCGAAGCCCTTTCCAGGCTATCGGCGCCCACGGACAAGGCCGCCGGAAAGCCCACCGGCAGGCCCGCCTCAGACGCCCTCGACCAGCCGCTTCCCGTCCCGCGCGAGGGCGGTGAGCCGTGAGATCGCCCGGAAGTACTTCTTGCGGTAGCCGCCCTTCAGCATGTCCTCGCCGAAGATCCGGTCGAAGGGAAGGCCGGAGGCCACGACCGGCACCTCGCGGTCGTAGAGGCGGTCCGCGAGCACCACGAGCCTGAGCGCCGTCGACTGGTCGGGCACCGCGTCGACCCCGGTCAGGCAGACGGCCGACAGATCGTCGGTGAGCGCGCCGTACCGGCTCGGGTGCACCTTGGCGAGGTGGTCGAGCAGGTGGGGGAAGTCGTCGAGACTCGAGCCCTGAGTGGCGTACGCGGTCTTCGTGACCTGCTCGTCGCTGTACGGCGCGGGCGCCTCGGGCAGCCCGCGGTGGCGGTAGTCATCGCCGTCGATCCGCAGCGCCTTGAAGTGCGCGGAAAGGCCCTGGATCTCGCGCAGGAAGTCCGCCGCCGCGAACCGGCCCTCTCCGAGCTTGCCGGGCAGCGTGTTCGAGGTCGCCGCAAGGGCCACACCCGCGTCGACCAGCTTGCCGAGCAGCGTGGAGACGAGCACAGTGTCGCCCGGATCGTCGAGCTCGAACTCGTCGATGCACAGCAGCCGGTGACCGCTGAGCGTGGCGACGGTCTGCTGGAAACCGAGCGCGCCCACCAGATTCGTCAGCTCGACGAACGTGCCGAACGCCTTCAGGGAGGGCTCCGCGGGGGTGGCGTGCCACAGGGAGGCGAGCAGATGCGTCTTGCCGACGCCGTAGCCGCCGTCCAGGTACACGCCACGCGGACCGGCGGGAGCCTGGACCTTCTTCTGGAACCAGCGCCGCTTGCCCGCCCCACTGGCGTGCGCCCCGCCGAGCGTGCCGGCGAAGGAGCTGAGCACCTGCACGGCCTGCGCCTGCGACGGCTGCGCAGCGTCCGGTACGTATGTCTCGAAGCGCGCCTTCTGGAAGCGCGGCGGCGGCACCATCTCGGCGACAAGACGCTCGGCCGGGACGTGCGGCTCGCGCGCGCAGAGGGACTGGGGGGCCGGATCGGCTATCGGATGGCGGCCGGCGGCAGCAGGAGAAGGCGACACAGGTCCCCACTTTACGGGCCGTGGAAGACTGCGGGACATGCGCAGTCTGTTCCCTGTGACCGATGAGACAGCAGCCGGCGGCCCGGGAGAGGCCCGGAAGTGGAGCCTCGACGAGCTCGCCGAACGGTACGCGTATCCACCGGGTGGCACCCCGTGGCTGCGCGCCAACATGGTCTCCACGCTGGACGGGGCCGCCCAGCACGACGGCCGTTCCCAGCCCATCTCGAGCGACACCGATATGCGGATCTTCGGCACCCTGCGGGCGCTCGCCGATGTCGTGCTCGTCGGTGCGGAAACGGTACGCCTGGAGGGCTACCGCCCCGCCCGCGCCCGCGAGGCGTTCGCCGCGCGCAGGGCGGCGGCCGGGCAGGGCCCGGCCCCGGCGATCGCCGTCGTGAGCGGCAGCCTGGACCTGGACTTCTCGCTGCCCCTGTTCACCGAGCCCCTCGTGCCGACCCTGATCGTCACCGGCGCCGAGGCGCCCGCGCACCGGATGAAGGCCGCCGAGCAGGCCGGTGCCCGGATCGTGGTGGCCGGGGACGGTGCACGGGTGGACCCGGCAGCGGCCGTACGGTCTCTCGCGGACCTCGGCTTCACCCGGCTGCTCACCGAGGGCGGGCCGCGGCTGCTCGGCCAGCTGGTCGCGGCGGGCGTTCTGGACGAGCTGTGTCTGACGGTTTCGCCCATGCTTGCGGCGGGTGACGCCCAGCGGATCGCGGGGGGACCGTACCTCCCGGTGCCCGAGCGGCTGGAACTCGCATCGCTGCTGGAAGAGGACGGGTTCCTGTTCTGCCGCTACCGTCGAACCTGACAATCAGCGGAATCTGTCGTTCCGTTTCCCGCTCCGGTGGGCACACTAAGACACGCAGACCCCGTGCGAACACGGGGAAGGATGGTTTCCGCAGGGGCTCTGGGCCCCGAGGATCCGCAGGTTCCGCAGGGGCCGGAAGGCTCCAAAGGAGAAGGGCGCCGGACGTGTTCACGAGCGTATTGATGATCGAGAAGGCCCTGTCGGCCATCGACGTGGAGTTCGTCACGACCCTGCACGGAGACGACGACGTCTCCTTCGTCGTCCTCATGCAGCCGCGAGGTGATCAGGACCGGCTCCTGCGCGCGGTGGACGACGTGGCGCTCGGCGAACTCGAAGAGGCCGTCCATGAGGGCGACGTACCCGAGGGCGAGGACGCCGTGGGCCCCGCGCAGCAGGCGCTCGACCACTCGCTGGCCGCGCTGCGCGAGGCCGGCTGCGAGTCCGTCGGACATCTGGTCGAGGACCATCCTCTGGACGTGCTGTCCTCGATCGCCGAGCGGACCGGCGCGGACGAGGTGATCGTCCTGACGGCCCCGCACTATGTCGAGGAGTTCTTCCACCGGGACTGGGCCTCGCGGGCGCGGCACAAGGTCGGGGTGCCGGTCCTCAAGCTGTACGCGCACAGCGAGTAGGTTGCGGCTCGGCCCGGCGGTCCCACGCCGGGCCCGCCGGGCGGAGCCGCCCGGTGCTCAAAGGGGCCCCGCGCAGCACTTAGGCTGGGTCCCCGCCCCAGCACGCGACCCCTCGGGAGACCTCGTATGACGCCCGGCATCCCCCCTGCCCTGGACCGACCGCACTTCATCGGCATCGGCGGCGCCGGAATGTCGGGCATCGCGAAGATCCTCACCCAGCGCGGCGCGAAGGTGGCCGGCAGCGACTCCAAGGCCTCACCGACCACCGACGCCCTGCGCGCCCTCGGCGCCACCGTGCACCTGGGCCACGACGCCGCCCACCTGGCCGAGGACGCCAGCGCGATCGTGGTCTCGTCCGCGATCCGCGCCGACAACCCGGAGCTGGCCGCCGCCGAGGAGCGCGGCATCCCGGTCGTGCACCGCTCGGACGCCCTCGCTGCGCTGATGGACAACCTGCGCCCGATCGCGGTGGCCGGCACCCACGGCAAGACGACCACGACCTCGATGCTCGCGGTCGCGCTCTCCAGCCTCGGCCTGAACCCCTCGTACGCGATCGGCGGCGACCTCGACGTCCCCGGTTCCAACGCCGAGCACGGCAGCGGCGAGATCTTCGTCGCCGAGGCCGACGAGTCGGACCGCAGCTTCCACAAGTACGCCCCCGAGGTCGCCATCGTCCTCAACGTCGAGCTCGACCATCACGCCAACTACGCCTCGATGGACGAGATCTACGACTCCTTCGAGACCTTCGCGGGCAAGATCGTGCCGGGCGGCACGCTCGTCATCGCCGCCGACCAGTCGGGCGCCGTGGAGCTCACCCGCCGGCTGCGCGACGTCTCGTCCCTCAACGTCGTCACGTACGGCGAGTCCGAGGGCTCGGACGTGCGTATCCACAAGATCACCCCGCGCGGACTGTCCAGCGAGGTCACCGTCCTCATCGGCGGCAAGCTGCTGACCTTCACCGTCTCGGTCCCCGGCCGCCACTACGCGCACAACGCGGTGGCGGCCCTCGCCGCCCGCGTCGCGAGGGGCATTCCGGCGCACAACCCGGCCGGTGCCATCAAGTCGTACACCGGCGTCAAGCGCCGCCTCCAGCTCAAGGGCGAGGCGGCCGGCGTCCAGGTCATCGACTCCTACGCGCACCACCCCACGGAGATGACCGCCGACCTGGAGGCCATGCGCGCGGCCGCCGCGGACGCCCGCATCCTGGTGCTCTACCAGCCGCACCTCTTCTCCCGTACGCAGGAGCTCGGCACGGAGATGGGCCAGGCACTGGCCCTCGCCGACTCCTCCGTGGTGCTCGACATCTACCCCGCCCGCGAGGACCCGATCCCCGGCGTGACCAGCGAACTCATCCTCGACGCCGCGCGCGCCGCGGGCGCGGACGTGACCGCCGAGCACGACAAGGACAAGGCCCCCGCCGTCATCGCGGGAATGGCGAAGCCCGGCGATCTGGTTCTCACCATGGGCGCGGGCGATGTGACGGACCTCGGTCCGCGCATCCTGGACCACCTGTCCGCGCACGCCGCCGAGTGAGGAGCTGAGGATCATGTCGTACGAGGTCGAAAAGCCGGACGAGCAGTGGCGTGCGGAGCTGACCCCGGCCGAGTACAAGGTTCTGCGCGAGGCGGGCACGGAGCCTGCCTTCGTCGGCGAGTACACGGACACGAAGACCAAGGGCGTGTACTCCTGTCGCGCCTGCGGCACCGAACTCTTCACGTCGGGCGAGAAGTTCGAGTCGCATTGCGGCTGGCCGAGCTTCTACGACCCGAAGGACTCGGACGCCGTGGAGCTCCTGTCCGACACCTCGCACGGCATGGTCCGCACCGAGGTCCGCTGCGCGAAGTGCGGCTCGCACCTGGGCCATGTCTTCGAGGGCGAGGGCTATCCGACGCCCACGGACCAGCGGTACTGCATCAACTCGATCTCGCTCAGGCTGGTGCCTGACGGGGAGTGACCTGACCCTTCCGCGGTGAAACCTGATCCCGCTCGGCCATCCTCCGGATGATGCCGGGCGGGATCGCCGGGTTCTGGGCGGCGCTTTCGGCGGTGCGGCCTTCGCGGAGGAGCGTGACCAGGACGCGGGCGGGGAGACGGGGGGAGCGGGTGGCGGCCCAGCGGACCGAGGAGTCGGGGTCGTCCAGGAGGCGGACCGCGCCCAGGCGGCTCAGGCGGGAGTCCTGGGCGGCACGGAAGCGGACCTCGCGGTGCGCGTCGAGGGTGAAGCGTTCGACGAGTTCGGGGGTGGAGTCCGGGTCGTCCAGGGCGAGTTGACGTAGCCGGGGGTTGGGGTCTTCGGCGTACTTGAGGAGATCGGTGCGGGGGAAGTTGGGGTGGGT
This sequence comes from Streptomyces sp. N35, assembly GCF_016464295.1. Classification (NCBI taxonomy): domain Bacteria; kingdom Bacillati; phylum Actinomycetota; class Actinomycetes; order Kitasatosporales; family Streptomycetaceae; genus Streptomyces; species Streptomyces sp. N35. The sequence continues at coordinate 114,499 of NZ_JAEIMH010000015.1, forward strand.
GCGGGGACGGCCGGGGGAGGAGAGGCTGCCGTTCCACCAGTGCCAGACCTGGAGCAGCATCCAGGGCGGGGCATCGTCGCAGGACTCGGCGAGGAAGAGGTGGACGACGCGGTCCTCGTCGTGGGCGAGGCGGTCGACGACGTCCGGTGGGAGGTGGCGGGCGCGGGCGACGGAACGGCGGATCAGGGGGTGGGCGGAGGCGGCGAGGCGGCGCATGGCTTCGGGGTCGTGGTGCAGGGCCCGTACCCAGGGGAGGGTGTGGGAGCGGCTCGACAGATCGAAGTCGTAGGAAATGGCGGCCCGTTGGGCCTCGGTGAGGTCCGGGCGGAGAGCGAGGGTGCCCCGGACGGAGGGGTCGGGGTCCTCGGCCATGACGGCGATCAGGGCCCGGGGCAGGTGAGGGTTGTCGGCGAGCGCGCGGCGCAGCGTGGCGTCCGGGTGCCGGGACAGATGGTGGGCCAGCCCCGGTTCAAGGACGGAGCTGGTGACGATCCGGGTGGCGTCGTCGAGGTCGCCGCTCTCGAAGACGGCGCGCGAGACCGGGTGTTCGCGGTGGTGCAGCCGACGGGCGACGGCGCGGACGCCGGAGTCGGGGTCGGCGAGGAGCGCGCGGCGCTCGTCGGCGTCGAGGTCCGGCCAGGCGGCGGCGCAGGCGGACTTCCGGACCTGGGGCTCAGGGTCGTCGAGCAGGGCGCGGGCGACGGCGGTCGGCAGTCCGCTCAGCGAGGCGGTCTCGGCACGGACGCGCGGGACGGGATCGGCGGCGAGACGCTCGTAGGCGGCGCAGGTGAACGCAGCGCGGTAGTCGACGGCGATGCCGGCCAGGGCCCAGCGGTGATGATCGTTCTCCTCGGCGAGGACCAGGCGGCTCCACTGCTCAGGCGTCAGCTGGTTGGAACCCGTGTCGACCAGTGTGCAACGCACCTTCCAGTCCGGGTGGTCGATCAGTTGGTCGATCAGGCCGGCGGGCAGTTGGCGGCCGTAGTACCTCCCGGTGCGTACCAGGAGGTCGAGCCGGAGGTCGTCGGGCAGCGAGGGGTTGTGCAGGAGTCCGGTCGCCCACAACTGTCGTGTCCGCGGTGGAATCCGGAGCCTGCCGAACAGTCCGTCCCAGGCAGCTGCCCGCTCCTCCTCGCTCTCTTCCCGCGCCAGTCTCAGAGCCCGTTGCTCCTGATACGCCGGGATGTCGGCGACCACGATCAGCCAGATGCCGTACTCCTCGGTGGTGACGCCGATCAGCGTCTTCCCGTCCGGGGAGAGCGTCATGAACTCCGGGCAGCGGGGCTGATTCCGCAGGACCTCCGCGAGCCGCCACTCCTCCCCGAGCCGGACCCGGAACCAGCCGCCGTGTCCCAGCGTGACGAAGAAGCCCCCGTCCTTGCCGAACAGCCCGTGCGCGGTGGCCAGTCGGAACCATTCCGCGTCGGTGTCGGCGAACGGGTCGGCCGCATTCAGGGACACGTCAGAGGTCGGTACGGCGCTTCCTGCCGCGACAGGCCGCAGCGCGGCATAGGTGGGGAGGACATTGAAGCCGGCGCCCCAGCCGCCCGCGTACTCCAGTCCCGCCTCGGCGAGAATCGCGTCGGCCTTCTTCCTCGGCGTGATGGAGCGGTCGGCGTCCCGAGCGGCATTCATGACGCCGATTCTGGGAGCGTGAGAGTGCCCTGAACAAGCATGCTGGGCTGTGCTGTTCATCCTAGGTGAGGACACCCTCGGCCTGCCATGATGACTGTGCCATCACCCCCGGCTCCCAGGTCTCCATTGCGTACGGGCATTGGTTCTAGACTCGTCGGATGAGTCCGATGACTGATGGCGGGGCCGGATACGGCGATCTGGACGTGCTCGGCGTACTGAACGATCCGGTGCGGCGGCAGCTGTACCGGCATGTGGCAGCGGGGCCCGGTGACGGCGGGCGGGGTGCCGCCCCCCAGGCGGGCGGGGGGGCCCGTTCGCTGGCCCCGCCTCATCTTGA
>NZ_JAEIMH010000150.1:0-11296 GCF_016464295.1 Streptomyces sp. N35
CGCGCCCGCCCCGCCCCCCCACCGCGACCGGGGGGGGCCCCGCCCCCCCCTTCGGGCGTCCCCCGACTTCACCCGCTACTCGTTCCGGCGGCACGGCGACTTCACCACACTCGCCGACGAACTGCGCTCCATCGAGCAGTATCTGGCCCTGGCCGGCGCGCGTTTCGGTGACCGCCTCCAGGTGACGCTTCAAGTCGCTCCCGAGGTCCTTCCGGTCACCATGCCGTTCCTGTGTCTGCAGCCGCTGGTCGAGAACGCCGTCAAGCACGGCCTCGAGGACTCGCGCGACAAGTGCCGTATCTCCATCTCCGCGCAGGACGAGGGCGCCGAGGCCCTCGTCGTCATCGAGGACGACGGAGTCGGCATGGACCCCGCGCTGCTCCGCCGGATCCTCGCGGGCGAGCAACCGCCGCCGGGCGCCGGGTCGAACGGGGTCGGTCTGTCCAATGTCGACGAGCGGCTGCGCCAGGTGTACGGGGACGACTACGGCCTCGTCATCGAGACCGGACTCGGCGCCGGGATGAAGATCACGGTACGGGTTCCCAAGTACCGGGCCGGGGTGCACTCCGGCCGCTGAGTCCGCGGGCGGTGCCGTGGTCGTCAGAACAGATGGATCGCCAAGTGCCCGAGCGGCAGCCCCAGTTCCCAGGCCGGCGTCCACACCTGGTCGTCCTCGTCGACCTCGATCCCGGCGCGGTGCCACTGCAGCGACGAGTCCAGATCGGCCGCGAGCAGCTCGGTGCGCTGCAGCCACTCCCAGGTCTCCGTCGCCAGAGCCAGATCGGGCCCGCCGCCTTCGGCCACGCGGCGCTCCATCCGCTCGCGCACCCACTCCTGCCAGGGATGGCCGTACGCCGTCAAGGAGAGCCACTCGTCGAGCTGGGACACCACCCGGATACCGGAGAGCTCGTCCGCCTGGTCGGACAGGTAGATCGTGAGCGCGAGGGTCTGCCGGCCGGCCCGGTACTCGAGGGTGCTCGACGGGACGAGGTCCCCGGTGCGCAGCAGTTCGTCGGCGATGTACTCCGCGTACAGCCATGCCATCGGCACGGCCAGCTCGCCGGTACCCCTGCCGTTTCTCCTGTCGGGCAGCAACCGATCCACCTACTCCCTTTCTCTGCCCCCTGTGGGACCCCTTCGAGCCCCGAAGGGCAGCCTTCACCGTCGGGCACGCACGTGGGTCCAGCTTTACTCAACTGGACACAGTGGTTTCGAAATCGACCTCTCCGTCGGCAGACGGAAGGGACGTCACGAGCCCTGTGGTGCGAGCGGTGCACAAGGGGCCTGGCGCACCTGGTTCTCGCCTCACACTAAGGGCGGTGAGGGAGCGGACTTCGCCATGATCCGGAGGTTCAGGGGGTGAGGCTGCTCACGCCCGGGGTGTCAGTGCAGCGGCCCCGCGCCGTATCCCGGCAGGACGGTCTTGAGCCGCCGAAGCGCGTAGTGCGAACGGGACTTGACGGTTCCCGCCGGAATGCCCAGCGCCTGCGCGGCCTCCGTCACCGAGTGCCCGCGGTAGTAGAGCTGCACGAGGACGTCACGGTGTTCGCGGCGCAGCGTGGTGAGCGCCTCGCGGACGTCGAGCGCCGTCACCGACCGTTCCTCGTGCCCGTCACCTATGACGCCCACGGGTGGTGCGAGTTCTATGCTCTCCGCGCCGACTTCGGTGGGCCGGGCCTTGCGGGCCCTGCGTGCGTCGATCGCGAGACGCCGGCCGACGGTGAACAGCCACGGCCGCATCGAGTCGTGATCGCTGCGCAGCGCCTCGGGGTGCTGCCACGCGCGCACCAGGGTCTCCTGGACCAGATCCTCCGCGCGCTGCCGGTCGCCGTAGGTCAGACCGAGCAGAAACCCGAACAGGGCGCGTCCATGGGCTTCCTGCAATTCGGCCAGTTCCTGCTCGGGGGTGCGGGTGGGGTGCTCCATGGCGGTGGTCACCGTTGACTCCTCCGGTAGGTCGCCGCGTCGCCGTGAACGTAACCGCGACGCGTGAGCGTGCGGAGCGCCCGTGCGGCGGCAGTCGAACGGACGGCCGAGCGGTGCGCCGAACGGTTCCCGTGCAGGTCGAGCGGTGCGACGAGCGGTGCGACGAACGGCGCGGCGAACGGTCGCCCGAGGAGGCCGGGCGGCCGAGATGAAGCGGGCGTTCCGGAATCGGGTGATTGGTTTCGGTTCCTCCAAGTAGTTCCATATTCGTCATGCACGCGGCAAAGCTCCTTGACTTCCCGTTACACCCCGGATGGATTCATGTACGGAGATCGCGATCGCTCTCCGCCGGCTCGTCCACCACTCAAGGAAAGCCACGGTCGATGACTGAACGCACTGGTTCATTCCGTGCACACACCGCACGTGCGGCGCTCGCCGCGCTGCTGACGGCCGCCGTCGCGGGCTGCGGCACCGAGCACCCCGCCTCCGCGCCGGGGCCCGAGTCCTCGAGGAAGCCGCCCGCCCCGTCCGCCGCCGGCGGTCCCGCTCCCGCTCCCGCCAGGGGATTCACCCTGGCGGCCTCGGGCGACGTCCTGCCGCACGCGTCGATCATCCGCCAGGCGAATGCCGACGCCGGCGGCGACGGGTACGACTTCCGCCCGATGCTGCTCGGTGTGAAGCCGGTGATCTCCAAGGCGGACCTGGCCATCTGTCATATGGAGACCGTGTACGGGGCCGACGGCGACTACACCGGCTACCCGGCGTTCAAGTCCCCGCCCCAGGTCGCCGCCGCGCTGGGCGCGACCGGTTACGACTCCTGCTCCACCGCCTCCAACCACACCCTCGACGCGGGCGCCGCGGGCATCCGCCGCACCCTCGACGCCCTGGACAAGGCGGGGGTCAGGCACGCGGGTTCGGCCCGCAGCGCGGCCGAGGCCAAGCGGCCCACGATCCTGCGGGCCGGCGGCGCGAAGGTCGCCCATCTCGCGTACAGCTACGGCACCAACGGCTATCCGCTCCCCAAGGGGCAGCCCTGGGCGCTCAATCTGATCGACGAGAAGAAGATGATCGCGGACGTCCGCGCCGCACGCAGGGCCGGCGCCGATGTGGTCGTGGTGAGCCCGCACTGGGGCACCGAGTGGCAGGACGAGCCCGACGGCCGCCAACTCCGCCTCGCCAAGCGCCTGACCGCCTCGAAGACCGGCGGCCGCCCGGACATCGACCTCATCATCGGTACGCACGCACACGTTCCGCAGCCGTACGAGAAGGTCAACGGCACCTGGGTGATCTACGGCATGGGCGACCAGATCGCCGGCGACATGATCAACTACTCCGGGTCCTCCGACCCGCGCGGCAACCAGGGCACGATCGGCCGCTTCACCTTCGTACCGCCGAAGCAGCCCGGCGGCCGGTGGGAGGTGTCCGAGGCGGAGTTCATCCCGCAGTGGTTCGACACGGGCGACGGCCGGGTGGTGAACCTGAACGCCGCGATCAAGCGCGGCGCCGACTACACGGACGTACGGGACCGTATTCGCCGTGTCACGCTCAGCCGGGGCGCCGCCAAGTACGGCCTGAAGATGGGGAGTTGACCTCTTCCCCCACTGGACGGCGGGCCGTACCCGGACATCCGGGTACGGCCCGCTTCTTCATGAGCGCAACCCCCCATTGCGAGGATTACCGCGTGGCCGGCCCGGTGGGACACTCCGCACACCGGCCGGGCGCGGCAGGTTGCACCGCGGCCATCGCGCCGTGTGCCCGGCCACCCGTGGGGTGTCAGGGGAGGAATCATGACCGTGCCGACGCCGGCGAGTGAGGAGCAGCTGCGCCGTATCGCGCAGGAGGCCGTGGACCGGTGGATCGACGAGAGCGAGCGTGCCCACCGCATGCGGTGGGACGACGCGCAGGCGCGCGAGAAGGAACTGGCCGCCATCGCGGACAACGCGCGACGCAGGTGGTGGGCCGAGGAACTGCGGCGCTACGCCCAGCGGCGCGGCGAGCCCTTCCGCCCGCAGGCCCAAGGCCGCCGGGCCGAGCTGGCCGGACAGGTCGTGACCTCGCTGCTGGGCAACGAGCCCCCGCTGAGCGGGCAGGAGGCGGATCAGCTCAGCCGGGAGACACGGGATCTCGTCGCCTCTCTTGTGCCGGCCACGTCCGCGGGACGGAGCCTCGCGGCGATTCTCGAGACCGCCGAGGCCGACGCGACCGAACTGACGGGCCGCGCCCCGACGTTGGAGGACCTGCGCACCGGCAAGACGGACGGCGTCACGCTCGCGGCCCTGCCGGCCAAGGAGCTCGTGCGGCGGGGAGACGCGGCCGTCGCGGCCGTGCAGCGGCTCCTGTTGCCCGAGTTCGCCGCCACGCTCACGGCCGCCGACCGGGCCGCCTACGCGACGCTGCGCAGCGCGCTGCCGGTCCCGGAGCGCATCGCCATCGACGCGGAGCGAGCCCTGACCGACGGCACGCTGCGGGCGCCCGCGCTGCCCTCGCTCGAGGAGCAGCGCCAGTCGGTGGCCGGTCCGTTCGACGCCGCCCGCCGCAGGCTGTCGGGCACGATCGCGGACCTGACCCGCGTGGTCGGCGTACTGGAGAAGGCCATCGCCGAGCATCGCGCGCGATTCGACGACGGCCACAGGTTCGTCATCAGGGCCCTGACCGGCTTCTACGGTGACACGATCCTGTTCGCCCTCGCGAGCATGCCGGCGGAGCTCGCGCACAGGGCTCTCGATCGTCTCGACTATCGCCCCGGGCCCGGCGACCCGGGGCCCAGGCCCTACGACGCCCTCTTCCGTGCGTTCCCCGAAGGTGCTGCCCAGACCGATCTGAGTCTGGTGCTGACAATGATCGCGCAAGACGAACAGGTCGACCCGTCCGCCTTGGAAAGCCTGATCACGTCCGCCGCCCGGCACCTGGCACGCGAGCACCCAGGGCCTCCCACTCCGTGATGCCCCCGAGCGGGCTACGGCACCACGGTGACGGGCCAGCGCCCCGCCTTGACGAGCCGTACCGCCACCGACCCGACGATCCGGTGCCCGGCCTGCTCGGATGCGCCCACGATCACGGCGTCCGCCTTGAGGTCGTCGGCGGCGCTGACCAGGCCGTTGTAGGGGTCCCCACGGAACGTGTGGAACTCCCACCGCACCGAGAAGATGTCCTTCACCCGCTCGGTGGCGTCCCTGATCTCCGCGATCAGCCCTTCGGCGATCTCGTCCGTGACCTCTCCGACGGGCGCGCCGAGCGCGGCGCCGGCGGCCATCACGGGCTGCACGTAGACCACGGCGAGCAGCGCGTTCTGCCGCCGTGCGAGGCCGCCCGCATAGGCGGCGGCGCGCAGTGAGGTATCGGAGCCGTCGACCCCGACCATGATCACCTTGGGGCCGTCCGTACCGCGTTCGAACTGGGTCGCCTGCTCTTCGCTCACAGCCGTGAGGCTAGCTCAGCCGGCGCGGTGTGTGACCCGCCGGGCCCTTCCCGACGGGCGGGCGCGCGTGGCTCTTCTTAGAGTCGGTCCATGAGCGCCAGCGTGGAAGCCGCGATACCCAAGGGCCAGACGCACGATGCGGACCGGCTCGGACCAGGCACGTCGCCGTTCCTGAGCAAGGTCCCCGATATCTTCGCGACCTTCTTCGGCCTGCTCGGGCTCTACTGCGGCGTTCTCGCGGTCATCGCCCCGCTGCGCCGACTCGCCCGCCCCGTCACCCAGGCCCTCGACCACGCCACGGTCCCGGTCAGCGCCAACCTCGCGTACGCCCTGTTCCTGACGCTGCTCGCCGCGGCCTGCGCCTCCCGCAAGACCATCGCGTGGCGCCTGGTCGTGGGGTATCTGGGACTGCTCCTGATCGCGGACGGCATCCTGATCGCGCAGGGGGAGTGGAAAGAGGTACTCCCCTCGGCGATCGTCTGCGGCATCGCCCTGGTGATCCTGGTCCTCGCCCACCGGGAGTTCTACGGCCAGACCCGACGCGGTCAGTTCCTGCGCGCCCTCGGGGTCCTGGCCGGCGGCCTCGCGCTAGCGATCCTGGCCGGCTGGGGACTGGTCGAGCTGTTCCCCGGCACGCTGGAGCGCGGCCACCGCTTCCCGTGGGCGGCCAACCGGGTGCTCGGCGGTCTGGTCTCCGGCCAGCAGTTCCACGGCACGCCCCCGCGGCCGCTGTACTTCTTCCTCGGCCTGTTCGGCGCACTGGCGCTCCTGAACGCCGCCTTCACCCTGTTCCGTTCCCAGCGGCTCGAAGCGGCGCTGCACGGGGATGAGGAGGCGCGGATCAGGGCGCTGCTCGGCGCGTACGGAGAGAACGACTCGCTCGGCTACTTCGCCACCCGCCGCGACAAGGCCGTCGTCTTCGCCCCGAGTGGCAAGGCGGCCGTCACCTACCGTGTGGAGGCCGGTGTCTGTCTGGCCAGCGGTGACCCCGTCGGCGACCCGGGCGCCTGGGACCAGGCGATCGAGGCCTGGCTGGAGATCGCCCGTCGCTACGCCTGGGCGCCCGCCGTCATGGGCGCGTCCGAGGAGGGAGCGAAAGCCTTCGCGCGGCACGGGATGGGTGCGCTGCAGCTCGGTGACGAGGCGATCCTGTACGTGCAGAAGTTCGACCTCGACGGCCGCGACATGCGCGTCACGCGCCAGGCCGTCAACCGCGTCCGGCGCACCGGTGCCACCTGCCGTATCCGCCGTCACTCCATGCTCACCGACGCCGAGATGAAGCAGATCATCAACCGCGCCGACGCCTGGCGCGACACCGAGACCGAACGCGGCTTCTCCATGGCGCTCGACAGGCTGGGCGATCACCAGGACGGCGACTGCCTCCTGGTGCAGTGCATGGACGCCGACGGCAAACTCCTCGCGCTGCTGTCCTTCGTGCCCTGGGGCAAGGACGGCATCTCGCTCGACCTGATGCGCCGCGACCGCAGCGCCCCCAACGGCGTCATGGAGTTCATGGTCGCCGAACTCTGCGCCACCGTCGGCAAGCTGGGCGTTCGCCGTATCTCCCTGAACTTCGCGGTCTTCCGCTCCGTGTTCGAGGAAGGTGCCCGGATCGGCGCGGGACCCGTCCTCAGGCTCTGGCGCAAGCTGCTGCTGTTCTTCTCCAAGTGGTTCCAGCTCGAGGCGCTCTACCGCTCGAACGCGAAGTACGACCCCGACTGGTACCCGCGCTTCATCTGCTACGGGGACGCCGGATCGCTGGCCCGGGTCTCCCTGGCCTCCGGCATCGCCGAGGGCTTCGTCGCCGTACCGAGTCTGGGCACCCTGTGGGGCAAGGGCCGTACCCCCGCCAAGTTCGACCGGCCGGCGACCACCGCGGGCCTGCCCGCCATCGACGAACTCGGCCTGGGCGGCGCCGCGTCGGGGACTGCCGACCCGCTGGCGGGCATGCCCGAACAGGTCCGGATCCGCCACCGCAAACTCGAGCGGCTCCAGGACGAGGGCATCGACCCGTACCCCGTCGGTATCGCCCCGCGCACCCACACGCTGGCCGAGATCCGCACCGCCCACCCCGCACCGGCACCGGGCGCGCGCACCGGAGAGCAGACCACCGTCGCGGGCCGCGTCATGCTGATCCGTGACTTCGGCGGGGTCGCCTTCGCGGATCTGCGGGACTGGTCCGGTGACCTCCAGCTGGTGTTCACCCACGAACACCAGGAGGTCCTCGACTCCTTCACCCGCGCCACCGACATCGGCGACCACATCACCGCTTCGGGCGAGATCGGCGTCACGGACAAGGGCGAGCTGTCCGTGTTCGTCACCGGCTGGCAGCTCACCGGCAAATGCCTGCGCCCGCTGCCGGACAAGCGCCGCGGTCTGTCCGACCCCGAGGCCAAGGTCCGCCGCCGCTATGTGGACCTGGTCGCCAACCCGGAGGCCCGCGACGTCGTACGGGCCCGCTCCACCGCCGTACAGGCGCTGCGCCAGGGCCTTCTGGAGCGCGGCTACCTCGAGGTCGAGACGCCGATGCTGCAGCAGATCCACGGCGGTGCCAACGCCCGCCCGTTCACCACCCACATCAACGCCTACGACCTCGACCTCTACCTCCGTATCGCCCCCGAGCTGTATCTCAAGCGGCTGTGCGTGGGCGGTCTGGAGAAGGTCTTCGAGATGGGCCGCACGTTCCGCAACGAGGGCGTGTCGTACAAGCACAACCCCGAGTTCACGATGCTGGAGGCCTACCAGGCCTTCGCCGACTACGACGTGATGCTCGACCTCACCCGCGAACTGATCCAGGGCGCAGCGACCGCCGCGTTCGGCTCCCCTGTCGCCCGCAAGGCCGACGAGAGCGGCAAGCTCGTCGAGCACGACATCTCCGGGCTCTGGCCGGTCAAGACGGTGTACGGGGCGATCTCCGAGGCGCTCGGCGAAGAGGTCACCGCCGACACCGGTCCGCCCGAGCTGCACCGGCTCTGCGACAGGAGCGGTGTCCCGTACACCGCGGAGATGGGGCGCGGGGACGTGGTCCTGGAGATGTACGAGCGCCTGGTCGAGGAGAAGACCAAGCTGCCGACCTTCTACAAGGACTTCCCGACCGATGTCTCGCCGCTCACCCGTCAGCACCGCACCGACCCCCGGCTCGCGGAACGCTGGGACCTGGTCGCCTTCGGCACCGAACTGGGCACCGCCTACTCGGAGTTGACCGACCCGGTCGAGCAGCGCCGCCGCCTGACGGCCCAGTCGCTGCTCGCGGCCGGCGGCGACCCGGAGGCGATGGAGCTCGACGAGGACTTCCTCGACGCCCTCGAATACGCGATGCCGCCGACCGGCGGTCTGGGCATCGGCGTGGACCGGCTCGTCATGTTCCTCACGGGCCTGACGATCCGCGAGACGCTGCCGTTCCCCCTTGTACGACGCCGCTGACGTCCGCGCCACTTCTGGCGGTTCCAACAGGTGCTTCTCGACCGGCCCCCGTGTTGATGAGGTCCGGGAGCCTTCGGCCGTGCGACGCATTAGTCATGAAAAAGGAAGAACTGCTTCCGGGGCGCCGTGCGCTGCTGCGCGGCGCCGCCCTCGCCACCCTCGCCACGACCGCCGGCTGCCTCGGCACCACCCGGTCCGCACCGCCCGCTCCCGCACCGGCGGGCGGCGCTCCCGCTCTGCGTCGTCCGCAGAAGCCGGCCACGTACCGGCTGAGGCCCATCGCGGGCTACGGTCCCGCGCGTTCGCTGCCGGCATCCGCTCCCGTGCGGTCCAAGCCGATCCTTCGCCTGGCCAGCCGCAACCGCACGATGGTGCTCACCTTCGACGACGGACCCGACCCCCGCTTCACCCCGCACATCCTGCGCACCCTGCGGCAGCACCACGTGCGTGCGATGTTCTTCGTCTGCGGCGAGATGGCCGCGGCGTCGCCCGATCTGCTGCGCGAGATGGTCGACGACGGCCATCTCATCGGCAACCACACCTGGACACACCCGCAGTTGCTGCGGCTGCGGCGCTCCGGGGTACGGCGTGAGATCGAGTCCACCAGTGAGGTCGTCCAGCGGACGGTGGGCGAGGCCCCGCTGTGGTTCCGCGCGCCGTACGGGGCGTGGAACCGGGACGCGTTCGAGATCGGCGCGGGTCTCGGCATGGAGCCCCTCGCGTGGACCACCGACTCGCTCGACTGGACCGAGCCCGGTACCCGCAAGGTCGTCGACAACGTGCTGCGCGGTGCCGGTTCCGGGGTGGTCATCCTCAACCACGATGCGGGCGGCAACCGTTGGCAGAGCGTGGAGGCGCTGCGGATCTATCTGCCGCGCCTGCTTGCGGACGGCTATCGCTTCGGGCTTCCGCAGCGCAGAATCACGTAATTCCCGAAAGAGCCCGCCTCATCGGGCGGCTCTCTTTCCGGGCTTGCGCCCGCCTGATCGGCGCCGCTGCTTTCAGCGCGTCTCGACCAGGCGGGCGAAGACCACGACATTCCCGTCGTAGCCGTCCTTCTTGGTGAATCCGCCACCGCAGGTGATGACTCTCAGCTCCGGGGAGCCCGTGGCGTTGTACACCTTTCCGCCGGGGAAATTGGCCTTCGAGAACACCTCGACGCCGTACACCTCGAAAACGGCCGTCTTGCCGTCCCTGCGGCTCACTTCCACATGGTTTCCCTTTTTCAGGGAACCGAGCCCGTAGAACACCGCGGGCCCCTGATTGTTGTCGACATGGCCGACGATCACGGACGTGCCGTTCTCGCCGGGCGAGACCGCACCCGTGAACCAGCCCGCCAGGTTGGGGTCTTCGGGCGGCGGGGCGTCCACCCAGCCGTCCGCGTCCAGACCCACAGGCTGGATCGGTGCGTTCACCTGGATCTGGTCGATCCTGATCCGCTCCGCGATCGAGAACGGCAGCGCCTGCACACCGGCGGCACGCGGTTCACCCGCCGTCACCCGCTCCGCGGCCGACGCCGGCTGCGGAGGGCCCACGGCGAATTCGCCCGAGCCGTTCCGGATCAGTGCGAGACCGGTGAGCAGAACAAGCGCTATGACACCCCACGGAGCCCGCTTCTTCTGCGGCTCCTCCTCCTGTGCACCATGTGCCGAATCCATTCACAGTCCCCTCTCGACGCGGCAGTTGTCCCACGCCGTTCGCGCATGCAAGAAACGCTAAGTGGATTGCGTACGGGAGGCGATCGGTCGGCACCGAACGGGTGGCGATACGGCCGTGCCTGAGCCATCCGAGTCGACTTGCCCAAACCATTTCTGACGGTCTGTGACCTGCGGTGATATCCGGCATACGGAATTACGCCCGGCGTGTCGCTCACCGGTACGGACCAGCCCCGAAATGCGGGCCTGCGCAGGGCGTTCGAGGGTCTGATCTGAAAGGCGCTCTCGCCGATTGACCGGGGAAGGTTCCCCGGGGCGTCTTTCGCGGAGGTCCACATGCGTACAACTCGTGCCCTGGCGGCCCTGGGCGTCGCCGGTGCGTTTCTCGGGCTCGCAGCACCGACGGCAAGCGCCTGGGACGGGAGTGTCATCAGCGTCAGCCCCACCCACCCGGCCCGTGGTTCCCAGGTAGCGGTGACGGTCAACGCCCATGAATGCGGCAGCGGCGGCACCATCACCTCGACCGCGTTTCCCCAGACGCACCTGAACGGAACGGGTGGCGGCGGTCACGCCAACCCGACGATCTACTCGCACGCCAGCTTCGGCCACCACTCCGTCACCGCAACCTGCGGCGGCCAGTCGGTGACCAAGGATCTGGCACTGACCGTGGTCGGTCCCGCCCACGGTGGCACCGGCGGCTCCGTCACCAGCGGCGCCACCTCCACCGACATCGCCATCGGCACCGGCCTGGTGGCGGCCGCGGTGGCCGGCGGCGGGATGTTCTGGCTGCGGCGCCGGGGCGAGTCCAAGGCCTGACGCCCGTACACACGCACTTCGCCCCCGGGATCTCGACGATCCCGGGGGCGAAGTGCTG
>NZ_JAEIMH010000151.1:0-10825 GCF_016464295.1 Streptomyces sp. N35
GTACGGGTCACACGACGCCCGGGGCCGGTTCGTTTCCGGCGCCGCCACGTCAGGCGGCGCCGGGGCCGGTGCATCCCGTGCCGGTTCATCCGGTGCCGGTTCTTCCCGTGCCGTTTCGTCCGGTGCCGGCTCGCAGGGCGGCACCGGTCTGCGCCGGACTGCGCCGGTGCGATCAGCGACAGGGATCAAAGACGGCGGGGGATCGAAGACGGCAGGGATCAGGTACCGGCAGGAATCACAGGCAGAGCAGGGTGCTGTGCGAGCTGTGCTTGTCGCACAGGAGCAGGCTCGCGCTGCTGACGTCGCCACCGCCGCCGCCGTCGGTCTGCGGCTCGGGGACGTCCATGCTCTGCAGGTCGAGAAGGGCCATGGTCTCTCCTAGGTTTCGGGGCCCGCCGGTTGCGGACCTGTCGGGGACGTTGGTGCGGCGTTCGGCCCGTACGCGGTGTTGTCACGCACGGGCCCGTTCGGCCCCGGTCGGGGCCGTCTGTGGGGCCGTCGCTCCGGACGGCGAGGGTGAACTCCCGGTCGCATGGCGCCGGTTGGGCAGGAACGGCAGGCTCGCCCCGTGCGCCGCGCCCAGCGCGAGCAGGCATCCGGCCGTACCGGTCGCGAGGTCCATGGAAAGGCGCAGCATCTGGTCGCCGGGGAAGGCGCGATGGCCTTCGTACGCCATGGCGTACCAGTCGAGTCCGGCGGTCTGTGCGTCGAGCGCGGCGGCGGGCGCCCCGGTGCGGGCCAGGTGCCAGACCATGCCGGCCCGCCCGTTGAACAGGCCGGGCTGTGCGTAGTAGCGCAGCCGGGCCGCGGGCGCGATGGCCGCCCGCGCCCGGGCGAACTCCTCGTCGGCGCGGTGCACGAGGTAGTCGTCGAGCACGGCCGCGATCCCGACGCTGCCCGCGCCGAGATACGGCATCGTGCGCACGCCTTCGTCGACGACGAGCGCACCCGTCGCGTCGGTCACACAGCGTCCGAGGTCCGCGCGCAGGGCCGCCGCGGCCCGGTCGAGGAACGCGGGGTCCCGCGTGGACTCGTACAGCCTGAGGAAGAGAAGTGCCGGGCCGCTGGAGCCGCGCAGGAGTCCGGCGCGCGGTGCGGGCAGCCGCGCGGCCGTGATGTCGGCTGCTTCCAGGGCGAGTTCACGCAGGGCCGGCTGATGGACCGCAAGGTGATCCAGTACGAGGCCGAGGCCCGCGAGGCCGCCGTGCAGATCGGGGGCGAGCCGGCGCCAGTTCTCGCCGAGCACACGGCCGATGAGGTCGAGGGCGCGTTCGGTGTGGCCGAGCCGGTCGAGCACGAAGGCGACGCCCGCGAGGCCGTCGTACAGGCCGAGCGGTGTACCTTCGGGCGGCGCTGCGGTGCGCCTGAGCAGCCACTGTTCGCCTTCTTCGTCGCGGGGGCAGCCGGTCTCGGCCAGCGCGTACAGCACCCCGGCCGCGCCGTGCGCGAGCCCGAGCCCGCCGCCGTCGGCGAACTGCGCGATATCGCCCGGGTACAGCCGGTCCTCCCGCTCGGGCGTGGCACTGGCCGAGATCGCCGCCACGAGCGTGTCGCGGCTGCGCGGCCAGTCGCCGGCGGCGGGCTCCTCGGGAATACGGGGCGGTGCGCTCGGCCCCTCGATCACCCGTACCGCCTCGTCGAGGAACTCCCGTGGCAGATCCGGGAATTGGGAGCACGCGATCCGGGCCAGATGGGCGGCCTTCCCGCGGTCCACGGCGAGCAGCGTCGTCATCGGCACGAACAGCGCGAGTTTCATGCACGCCAGCGCGTAGTGGTCGACCTCGAAGCCGGAGCGGTCGGCCGGCGCGAGGAACCCGGGGTGGGCGATGGCCTGCCCGCGGTGCTCCTCGACCGGGGTGGCGGCCTCGAAGTCGAGCAGTTTCACGGTGTGTTCGTCCTCGCCGACCATGATGTTGAACATGTGCAGGTCGTTGAAGACGAGCCCCCGGCTGTGCACCGCGCCGACGGCCCGCTCGACCTCCCGCAGGATGCCGAGCGCCCACCGCGTGTAGTCCGCCACCGCCCGCGGGTCGGGTTCGACGGCGAGCAGCGGATGGCGGCGTGCGAAGAAGGAGTTGAGGGTGGTGCCCGGCAGATGGTCCATGACGAGGAAGCGGTGCCCGTCGACCTGGAACCAGTCCCGCAGGCCGGGCGCGACGCCGAGACCGCCGAGCCGCTCGAGGGCGGCCCGTTCCCTCCCCAGGCGGGTCACGGCGTCCGCCCCGTCGGCGGCGAGACCGGCGTGCGGCCGCGCCTCCTTCAGCACCACCTTCTCTCCGGTCCGGGTGTCCGTACCGGCGTACACCCCACCGCCGTTGGAGAAGTGCAGCGCCTTCTCTATCGCGTACGGCAGATCGGTGACGGTCGCCGCGTTGCGGGCGTCGAGGTGCGGCCGCAGGAACGCGGGCAGTGCGACCCACTCGGGCAGCCGGAACACGGGATCTCTGCGATCGGGTACGAGGGTGCCCTCGGGGTTCTCGATCGCGGGCACGAGGCGGCCGTCCTCGCCGACGCAGTGCCGTTGCACGAACGCGCCGTAGCGGACGTAGAGCGGGCCGTTCGCGTACCGCAGATCGGTCAGGATGTACGGGCCCGGCTGTCCGCCGATGAGCTCTTCCAAGTCCCGCAACACGCTCGCGAGTTCGGTCTCGTCCTTCGGATAGACGGTGACGAACTTGCCGCTCGAACCGCGCTGTGCGTACTTGGAGTTGCGCAGATGCAGCGCATGCGGTCCCGGCACGAACTTGAACGGCAGTCCGCGCGGTACGCAGTAGTCCCACACCACGGCCGCGGTCTTCTCCGCGGTGTCGAGGCAGGCCGAGACATGTATCTTCCAGCCCTGCCGCGGCCGGTCGCGGGTGCCCGGGTCCAGGTGCAGCCAGTCCCCCGCGGTCTCCCGGCGCCAGCCGGCGGGTGCGGGCCGGCGCGCCGCCTCGTACTGCGGGACGGCGCCGTCGCGTGAGGTGATCCGGTCCGGCGTCTCGTAGAAGTACCGGTCCGCGAGGCAGAACACCTCGTACCTCTTGTCCATCCCGAGCCCCCTCCTGCGGCGTGGCAACGAGATTTCCACGCCGTCCCGTACGGGGTAAGTCGCCTTTGTCACGACGGCACCATGACGAACGCACGAGTAACCACCGGGCACGGAAAAGGGGCCCCGCATGCGGGGCCCCTTCTCCTTCGCGCCGTGAATGTCGGTCCTCGTACGGATACGACGTCAGTCCTCGGGTGGATACACCGACTCCCCCGAGCCGAGCAGGGTCAGGGTGATCGCCTCCACCGGACACCCCTCGGCCGCCGCGAGGATCTCCTCACTGGCGTCCGCTTCGGATTGCTGAGGGTGCGACTGGCGCGCCGTATCGAGCCGGAACCCCTCGGGCGCACTGGTGACGCACATCCCCGACCCGATACAGACCCCCCGGTCCACCTCGACGTGCCAGCGGTCTCCCATCAGGCACTCACCCCTCGTAGCCGTTGGGCAGGTGGATCATCTTGTTCTCGAAGTACTCGCCGTACCCCTCGGGTCCGAACTCACGACCCAGGCCGGAGTTCTTGTAGCCGCCGAACGGGCCGAGCATGTCGAGGCTGAACGTGTTCACGGAGTACGTGCCGGTGCGTACCTGCCGGGCGATGTCGATGCCGCGCTCGGTGTCCGCGGTCCACACGCTGCCGCTCAGGCCGTAGTCCGAGTCGTTGGCGATCTTCACGGCCTCGGTCTCGTCGCCGTACGGCAGCAGGCAGATGACCGGACCGAAGATCTCCTCCTGCGCGATCCGCATGGAGTTGTCGACGCCGCCGAAGAGGGTCGGCTCGACGTACCAGCCCTTGTCGATGCCGGCTGGGCGACCGCCACCCGTGAGGATCTTGGCGCCTTCCTCCTGTCCGATACGGATGTAGTCGAGGGACCGCTGCTGCTGGCGCTTGGCCACCAGGGGGCCGCATTCCGTGGCCGGGTCCAGCGGGTCGCCCACCTTGAGCGCGCCGGCGGCTGCGGCGAAGGCCTCCGCGAACTCGTCGTAGCGGGAGTTGGGCACGAGGATGCGGGTCTGGGCCACGCACGCCTGGCCGTTGATCATCCAGGCGAAGGGCACGATCCCCTTGACCGCGGTCTCCGCGTCGGCATCCGGCAGGATGACGGCCGCGGACTTGCCGCCGAGCTCCAGGGTCACGCGGGTGAGGTTGCGGGCGCAGACCTCCATCACGCGCTTGCCGGCACCGACGGATCCGGTGAAGGAGACCTTGTCGACGCCCGGGTGTCCGACGAGGTACTCGCTGACCTCGCGGTCGGCGGGCAGCACCGAGAGCACGCCCTCGGGCAGCCCCGCCTCGTTGGCGATCTCCGCCAACAGGTAGGAGTCGAGGGGTGCTTCGGGCGACGGCTTGAGAACCGCCGTACAGCCGGCCAGCAGCGCGGGGCCGAGCTTGGCGGCCGCGGTGAACTGCGGGACGTTCCACGGGATGACGGCTGCGACGACACCGACCGGCTCGCGACGCACGATGATCTTGCCGAGGATGCCGTCGCGTCGCTCCTCGTACGAGAAGTTGCGGGCGTTGGCGATGGCGGCGTCCCAGGCCATCATCGCGGCGAGGGCCTGCACCATGATGCTCGAGGTGTAGGGAGTGCCGTTCTGGGAGCTGATGAGGCGGGCTATCTCCTCATGCCGTACGAGAATGGCGTCCTTGATCTTGGTGACGACCTCGATGCGTTCGTCGAGGCTCATCCGGGGCCAGGGGCCCTCGTCGAAGGCCCTGCGTGCGGCCGCGACCGCACGGTCCACATCGCCCCGGGCCGCGTGCGGCACCCGGCCGATGACCTCCTCGGTGTGCGGGGAGATCACCTCGATGACGTCCTTGCCGACGGGATCGATCAACTCCCCGCCGATGAACAGCTTTCCGTGTTCCACGAGCTCGGTCATGACCGGCAGCCTCCTGCGGGGCGGTTCCTGACACCTTTTCAGACTCTGGCTTCCCGGAACTGATACCAGTTCTAGTTAGAGGTTTCCAGAGGTGGGACGGGGCCCGCACCTGACGGGGCCACCCCAGTTGGATACCCCGTCAACTGACGTCCAGGAGTAGATGACTTGGGCTACTACTGAAACTAGTTCTAGTTATAGTGGTCGGGGCCGGAACGGCCGCACCCGGCGAGAGAGGCGGCGCTCCATGACGCAGGTGACCGAGCACGGCGGTGGCGTCTGGTCGCTCAAGGTGCCGATCCCGGACAACCCGCTCGGCCACACCCTCGTCCACCTCCTCGACACCGACCGCGGCCCGGTCCTCATCGACACGGGCTGGGACGACCCGGAGTCCTGGGACACGCTGGTCGGCGGTCTCGCGACGCTCGGCATCGCCATCAAGGACATCCACGGTGTCGTGATCACCCACCACCACCCCGACCACCACGGCCTGTCGGGACAGGTGCGTGCGGCGTCGGGCGCGTGGATCGCGATGCACCCCGCGGACACCCATGTCGTACGGCGCACGCGCACACAGGTGCCGGGCCAGTGGCTGGACTACATCACCGCCAAGCTGACCACCGCCGGCGCCCCGGCGGAGCATCTCGCCCCGCTGCACGCGGCCCGCGAGTCCGGGCGCATGCGCACGGTTCCCGGCCTCGACTCGGCGCTCCCCGACCGGGAGATCACCCCGGGCGAACTGCTCGACCTGGCGGGCCGCCGGCTGCGCGCGATCTGGACGCCCGGGCACACACCCGGCCACGTATGCCTGCATCTCGAAGAGGAGCACCCGTCCGGTCTCGCGGGCAACGGGCGGCTGTTCTCCGGGGACCATCTGCTCCCGGAGATCTCCCCGCACATCGGCCTGTACGAGGACCCGGCCGAGGAGGCGGTCACCGATCCGCTCGGCGACTACCTCGACTCCCTCGAGCGGATCGAGCGCCTCGCGGTCGCCGAGGTCCTGCCGGCGCATCAGTACGCCTTCACGGATCCCGCGGGCCGCGTACAGGAGTTGCTGGCCCACCACGAGGAGCGCCTCGCGGGCCTGCGCCGGCTGCTCGCCCAGCCCCTGACCCCGTGGGACCTCGCGGTCCGCATGGAGTGGAACCGCCCCTGGGACCAGATCCCCTACGGCTCGAAGAACATCGCCGTCTCCGAGGCCGAGGCCCATCTGCGCCGCCTGGTGAAGCTGGGACATGCGGAGGCGGTGGAGGGCAGCGATCCACTGACGTACGTGGCGACCTCCAGCCCTGCCGGCGCGTGAGCAGATCCTTCAGCCCCTGCGGCGTTTGAGCAGATCTTTCAGCCCCTGCGGCGCTTGAGCAGATCCGAGCGAAGCTCGGATGCGGGGGTCCGGGGGGGAAGGCCCCCGTTTCGGGGAGGGGGGGGGGGGGGGGGAAGGCCCCCGCCGGCGCCCCCCACCCCCACCCCCCCCCCTCCGCAGGCGCCACCCATCCGCAGGCACCACCCACCCCGCACCCACCCCGCCCGACAGCGAAACCGCCCGTTCTGACCGGCCGGTACAGTGGGCGACGCAATCACCACACCCGTACGGAGGGAAGCCGGTGCGAACCCGGCGCTGACCCGCAACCGTGTGCCGCTGCCGCGAGGCAGCCGGCGAGCCGGAATGCTCCAGGGGTGTGAGTGGCTCCAGTCGCCGGATCAGCCGGCGACCCGGACCGTCGAGGTATACGGATCCGGAGCCCGGTGCCTTCGCGGGCCCGTGCCCGGCCCAGCAGGAGAGGCACCGCCCGATCATGAATGTCCGCCAAAGCGCCGCCGCGCTGGCAGCCACCGCCGTGCTCTGCATGGCCGCCGCCCCCGCGGCGACCGCCGATACGCAGCCGCCCGCGAACCTGCCCTCGGGCCTGTACGGCAAGACGGACCCGAAGTTCGACGGCGTCTTCCGCCAGTCGTACGCCCTGCTCGCCCAGGACACCGTCGGCGAGAAGCCCGCCGCCAAGGCCGTGGACTGGCTGACCGGTCAGGCCTGTGACAACGGTGCGTACGCCGCGTTCCGCGAGGACCCCTCGAAGGCGTGCGACGCCAAGACGGTCGTCGACTCCAACTCCACCGCCTCCGCGATCCAGGCACTCGCCGCGCTCGGCGGCCATGGCGAGGACGTCAAGAAGTCCGTGGCGTGGCTGAAGTCGGTGCAGAACCAGGACGGCGGCTGGGGCTACAGCCCGGGCCTGCCCTCCGACGCCAACTCGACCTCCCTCGTCATCGGCGCCCTCAAGGCAGCCGGCGAGAACCCGGCCGAGGCGAAGTCCCAGAAGGACAAGGCCCCGGCCGACGCGCTGGCCGCCCTCTCCATGGACTGCGAGAGCGGCAAGGGCGCCTTCGGTCTCGCGGACATGAAGACCGGCAAGCTCGCCCCGAACGCCGACGCCACCGCCGCCGGTGTCCTCGGCGGCCTGGAGCAGGGCCTCGTCGCGAAGGCCGCCGACAAGACCGAGCCCGTGAAGTGCGCCAAGGCCGCCGACGCCAAGGCGGCCGCCCTCGTCGGTGCCGGGTACCTCTCCGACGTCCTCGCGAAGGACGGTTTCCTGAAGTCCTCCATGCCCGGCGCCGAGGACCAGCCCGACTACGGCAACACCGCCGACTCCGTCGTGGCCCTCTCGGCGGCCGGTCTGACCGACCAGGCCAAGAAGCCCCTGGAGTACCTGGAGAAGAACGGCGCCGCCTGGGCCGAGCAGTCCGGCTCCCCCGCCGCGTACTCCCAGCTGATCTTCGCCGCCCACGCGGCCGGCGCCGACCCGAAGGACTTCGGCGGCACGGACCTCGTCGCCGCCCTGAACGCCATGGGCCCGGCCCCGCAGAAGGCCGGGTCCGCCGACGCGGCGAAGGACGACAAGAAGGACGACGAGGGTTCGTCGATGAGCGTCTGGTGGATCATCGGCGTCTTCTTCATCGCCAGTGTCGGCATCGGCTTCCTGATCAGCGGCCGCAAGAAGAACCAGCTGTGAGCACGCTCCGACGCGGCGGCATCGCCCTCCTCGTGGGGGCGGTGCTCGCCGTACTGTTCGCGGCTCCCGCGCAGGCGGACGCGTACCGCTACTGGTCGTTCTGGTTCAAGGACGACAAGGGTGCCTGGGCCTACGCCACGCAGGGACCCGCGACCGCGAAGCCCTCGGACGGCGATGTGGAGGGCTTCCGCTTCGCCGTGAGCGAGGACTCCGCGAATGCCGCCGAGCCGCGCGAGAACGCCTCGTTCGAGGTGATCTGCGCGGACACGGAGAAGAAGGACGGGCAGAAGCGGATCGCGCTCGTCATCGACTTCGGCACGGACAAGGACGCCGCGTCCGGTGAGACACCCCCGAAGCCGCGTACCGCCTGTGCGCAGATCGACACGGACGCCACCTCGGCGGACGCGCTCGCCGCGGTCGCCAAGCCGCTGCGGTACGACAGCAACGCACTGCTCTGCGCCATCGCCGGGTACCCGAAGAGCGGCTGCGGCGAGCAGCTCTCGGGTGACACCCAGGGGTCCGGTGACGCCGCCGAGAAGACCGCGGCCTCCGAAGGCGACGGTGACGGCGGCCCGTCCGTCGGACTGCTCGCCGGGGTGGCCGCGGTACTCGTGCTCGGCGTGGCAGCGATCTGGCAGGCCCGCCGCCGCAGGGGCTGAGCCATGAGCTCGAACGGCGCCGTCGCGCGCAGTGGGGACTCCCCTGCTCCGGGGGCACCACCCTGCTCGAAGAGGTCGGGGAAGCAGCCGAGAGGTCGGGGAAGGCTCGCCGCCCCGGTCGCCACCCGCGCCAACGCGCTGCACCCGGGCGCCTGGTGGCTCTGGGCGCTCGGCCTCGGCACGGCCGCGTCACGCACCACCAACCCGCTGCTCCTCGGCCTCCTGGTCGGGGTCGCGGGCTATGTGGTGGCGGCGCGGCGTACGGATGCGCCCTGGGCCCGTTCGTACGGGGCGTTCGTGAAGCTCGGTCTGCTCGTGCTCGCGATCCGGCTGGTGTTCGCGGTGGTCCTCGGCTCGCCGATCCCCGGCTCGACCGTCCTGTTCCGGCTGCCCGAAGTCCCGCTGCCGGACTGGGCGCAGGGCATCCGCCTCGGCGGCAAGGTCACCGCGGAGGGCCTGCTCTTCGCGCTGTACGACGGTCTGAAACTGGCCACGCTCCTGATCTGCATCGGTGCCGCGAACGCGCTCGCCAACCCGGCCCGGCTGCTCAAGTCGCTGCCGGGTGCGCTGTACGAGGCCGGCGTCGCGGTGGTCGTGGCGATGACGTTCGCGCCGCAGTTCCTGTCGGATCTGCAGCGGCTGCGGCGGGCGCGGCGGCTGCGCGGCCGTGCCGACAGGGGGATCCGGGGGCTCGCGCAGGTCGGCCTGCCGGTTCTGGAGGGCGCGCTGGAGCGGTCGGTCGCGCTCGCGGCGGCCATGGACGCGCGCGGGTACGGACGCAGCGCCGCCGTGCCCGCCCCCGTACGGCGGATGACCGCGGTGTGCACGCTCGGCGGTCTGGCCGGTGTCTGCGCCGGTACGTACGGGCTGCTCGCCGCGGAAGGTGCGCGCTACGGGCTTCCCGTACTGCTCGGCGGACTCGCGCTGGCCCTCGTGGGGCTGTGGCTCGGCGGGAAGCGCTCGCTGCGCACCCGCTATCGGCCGGACCGGTGGGAGCTGCGGGCCTGGCTGGTGTCGGCGTCCGGTGTGGCGGTCGCGGCGCTGATGATCGCCGCGGCGACCGCGGATCCGGCGGCCCTGAACCCCGGTGTCGTCCCGCCGACGGCGCCCGAGCTGCCGCTGTGGCCCGCGGCGGCCGTGCTCATCGGACTGCTGCCCGCCTTCGTCGCCCCAGCACCGGCACCGGCCCCGGCCCCGGCCCCGGCCCCGGCCTCCGCCCCCGCCTCCGCTTCTGTGCGCTCTCCTCGGAAGGAAGCCTCATGATCCGCTTCGAGGATGTCTCGGTGACGTACGACGGCGCCGCGCAGCCCACCATCAGCGGGGTGGAACTCAAGGTTCCCGAGGGCGAGTTGGTGCTGCTCGTCGGCCCGTCCGGAGTCGGCAAGTCGACACTGCTCGGCACGGTCAGCGGACTCGTCCCGCACTTCACGGGCGGCACCCTGCGCGGCCGGGTCACGGTCGCGGGGCGCGACACCCGTACGCACAAGCCGCGTGAACTCGCCGATGTGGTCGGCACCGTGGGCCAGGACCCGCTCTCGCACTTCGTCACGGACACCGTCGAGGACGAGCTCGCGTACGGCATGGAGTCCCTCGGCCTCGCGCCCGACGTGATGCGTCGCCGCGTCGAGGAGACCCTCGACCTGCTGGGCCTCGCGGACCTGCGCGACCGTCCGATCGCCACGCTGTCGGGCGGCCAGCAGCAGCGGGTCGCGATCGGCTCGGTCCTCACTCCTCACCCCCGGGTCCTGGTGCTCGACGAGCCGACGTCGGCACTGGACCCGGCGGCCGCGGAAGAGGTGCTCGCGGTGCTGCAGCGCCTGGTGCACGATCTGGGCACGACGGTCCTGATGGCCGAGCACCGCCTGGAACGCGTGGTGCAGTACGCGGACCAGGTGGTGCTCCTGCCCGGCCCGGGCCAGGCCCCCGTGCTCGGCTCGCCCGCCGAGATCATGGCCGTGTCCCCGGTCTTCCCGCCGGTGGTGGGCCTCGGCCGCCTCACGGACTGGTCGCCGCTTCCGCTGACGGTGCGCGATGCCCGGCGCAGGGCGGCGTCGCTGCGGGAACGGCTGGCGGGGGTGGCGGTGCCGCCGGTGGAGGGGCGGGAGTTGGTGGAAGGCCGGGCGCCGGTGGAAGGCCGGGCATCGGCGGCTGGGGGCTTCGGGGCGGCGGGTGAGGGGCGGGTGTCGGCGGGTGAGGGGGTCACGCCGCCGGGCGGGGCGCGGGGGGCCGGCGCTGTGGGGCGTTCGCC
>NZ_JAEIMH010000152.1:0-10447 GCF_016464295.1 Streptomyces sp. N35
TCCGGACACCATGTTCTGACGCCCCACCAGATACTGGGACTGTGCGGGAAGTTCCTCATCAGGGGCGTGCTGATGCCACTGTCATGCGCCGGGCATGACATTTGTCCTGCGGAGCTCCTGACAGGAGGTTCTGCCGCCGTCCCGCCCGTGCTCCGTACGGTCATGGCATGACAACGACCACGCCGGCCGTGGACCTGAGCACAGTGGTCCGGGCCTTCCCCTCCGTCACCGCCGTGGACGGCGTCGACCTCGCCGTCGGGCGCGGTGAGACGGTCGCGCTGCTCGGCCGCAACGGCGCCGGCAAGTCCACCACGATCTCGCTCCTGCTCGGCCTGGACGAGCCCGACGCGGGCACGGTCCGCCTGTTCGGCGAGAGCCCCGGACTGGCCGTCCGCGCCGGGCGGGTGGGCGCGATGCTGCAGGACGGCCGCCCGATCCCGCGGGTCACGGTGCGCGAGCTCGTCACCTTCGTCGGCCGTACGTATCCGCGGCCGATGCCGGTCGCCGAAGCCCTCGCGCTCGCCGGTCTGAGCGAGTTCGCCGACCGGCGCGTGGACCGGCTCTCGGGCGGTCAGGTGCAGCGCGTACGGTTCGCCCTCGCGCTCGCCGGGAACCCCGAGCTGATCGTGCTCGACGAGCCGACCGCGGCCCTCGACGTCGAGGCCCGCCAGACGTTCTGGAAGGCGATGCGCGGCTACGCGCGGCGCGGCAACACGGTGCTCTTCTCCACGCATTACCTGGAGGAGGCCGATACGAACGCCGACCGCATCGTCGTCATCGACCACGGCCGGATCGTCGCGGACGGCACCGGAGAGGAGCTCAAGCGGCGGGCCGGCGGGACGCTTGTCTCCTTCGACCTCGCCGGGCAGGACTCCGGCCGGCTGACCTCGCTGCCCGGGGTGACCGCCGTGGAGATACGCGGGGAGCGGGCGAGCCTGCGCAGCGAGGACTCGGACGCGACCGTGGTCGCACTCGCCGGGCGAGGGGCCGTACGGGCCCTGCGGGTCGAACCCGCCTCCCTGGAGGACGCGTTCCTCGCCCTGACCTCCGACCCGACGGATACCTCCGGCCGGACGGACACCACAGACACCACCGGTCCGACGGACACCTCCGGCCGGACCGGCACCTCCGGCCGGACCGGCACCTCCGACGACCCGACCGACACCCTGGAGCCGGTGTGATGCCCGCCAACCTGGACTATCTGCGCCTCGAAGTCCGCCGGACCCTGCGCGACACCGGCTTCGTGGTCTTCGGGATCGGGATGCCCGTCCTGATGTACCTGCTGTTCACCAACCTCGGTGCGAGTGACGAGGACGCGGGCGCCTGGAAGACCTCGGCCATGGTCGGCATGGCGGCCTACGGTGCGCTGGGCGCGGCCCTCGGCACCGGGACCGCCGTCGCCGACGACCGCGCGCACGGCTGGCTGCGCCAGCTCAGGGTCACCCCGCTCACCCCGCGCCAGGTGGTGACGGGCCGGGCGCTGAGCGGTTCGGTGACGGTGCTGCCGGCGATCGCCGCCGTACTGACCGCGGGCGCGCTCATCAATGGCGTACGCATGGACGCCTGGCAGTGGGTCGCCCTGGTCCTGCTCCTGTGGCTGGGCGCGCTGCCGTTCACGCTGCTCGGCCTCGGCAACGGCTACCGCCTCAGCACCCAGACCACCGGCGTCGTCAACATGATCTGCAATATGGGCCTCGCCGTCGTCGGGGGCCTGTGGTTCCCGTCCGAACTGTTCCCCGGCTGGCTGCGCGCCCTGTCCGACTACACGCCCGCGCACAGCTTCGCGGACCTCGGCTGGTCGACGACCGAAGGCGCGGCGCCGGGTGCCACCACGGTCCTCGTGCTGTGCGGCTGGCTGCTGCTGTTCGGCGCGTATGCCGCTTCGTCCTATCGTCGTTCGGCGCGGACGGTGTGACCATGGCCCCCGTGACGCATACGCGAAGCGAGCGGCCGGGCGAGGCGCGGAGCGGGAGCAAGCCCGTGCGACCCCGGCGCACGGGCCGGCCCGGACCGCGCGGCGCGTTCGCGTTCCTGCCGTGGCTGCTGCTCGGCATGGGGGCCTTCTCCAATGTCGTACGCGGAGAGACACCCAACCCCTGGGTGGGCGGGATCGGACTGCTCGTCTTCAACTCCCTTTACGTCTCCGTGGTGTTGCAGACCTTCCGCCGGCGCGATGCCCGCTGGACCTACGTGGCCCTCACCGGCATGGCGGCGGTCACCTTCGGCCTCGCGATCGGGTACGGCGGTCCGTGGCTCGCCCTGTTCCCGCTGCTGTCCCTCGCGGTCGGTACGGCGCTGCGCGGGCGGCGGCTGGCCTGGACGGTCGGCCTCCTGACCGCTTCGGCCGCCGTCACCGGGGCCATGGGGGTCCCCCCTGCTCGAGCGGAGCCGAGAGCTTGGGGGAGGGACGCGGACGCCTGGTCGGCGGTGACCAGCGGCTACGGCACGCTGCTCTCCGGGCTTGTCACCGCCGCGATCCTCGCGCTCTCGGAGAAGGTGGTCGAACTGCGGGAGACCCGCGAGGAGTTGGCGCGGGTGGCCGTGGAGCAGGAGCGGCTGCGCTTCTCGCGCGATCTGCACGATCTGCTCGGCCACACCCTCACCTTGATCGTGGTGAAGTCCGAGGCCGCCCGGCGGCTCGCCCCCCATGACCGGGACGCCTCGCTGCGGCAGATCGCCGATATCGAGACCGTGGGCCGCCAGGCGCTCACCGAGATACGCGAGGCGGTCACCGGCTACCGCGAGTCGAGCCTCGGCACCGAACTCGACCGCGCCCGCGACACCTTGGCCTCCGCGGGCATCGAGGCGGTGGTCCGGCGGTCGGGTCCCGCTCCGTCCCCGGTGACCGGTGCGCTGCTCGCGTGGGTCGTACGGGAGGCCGTCACCAATGTCGTACGGCACTCCGGCGCGACGAGCTGCCGTATCGAGGTCACCGGCACCACCGACGACACCCGGCTCACCGTCACCGACGACGGCCGGTCCCCGGGCAAGGGCGCCCAGGCCTCCGGCTTGGGGTCTCCCCTGCTCGAAGAGCCCGGGAAAGGACTGCGCGGGCTGACCGAGCGCCTTGCGCAGGCGGGCGGTGAGCTGGAGTGGGGGCCTGGGGAGCGGGGCGGGTTCCGGGTGGTGGCTCGCCTTTCGGCCGATGTCGGGCAGGAGGCCCTGCGCCAGGGCGTGCCAGGCGTCGGGGGTCCGGCCTGATCCGGACGACGCGCCCTAGGCGGACTTGCGGGCCGCGGGTACCTTGGGCGCCCGCTCCGAGGGCATCCACAGCAGAACGAGGACCACTCCCCCGAGCAGGATCAGACCGCTCGTACGGAACGCGGCCGCATAGCCGTCGGTCAGCGCCGCCGGATCCGAGCCGCCGCCGGAGTGTGCCGCGGCGATCGTCGACAGGATCGACAGGCCGAGCGCCCCGCCCATGGTGCGCGAGGTGTTGATCAGGCCGGAGACCAGGCCCGCCTCCGAGGGCGCGGCGCCCGAGGTGGCGAGCGACGCGAGCGGGGTCATGGCCAGGCCGGCGCCGAGCATCATCAGGATGCCGGGGAACAGGATCGAGCTGAGGTAGCCGCCGTCGGGCGCGATCGTCGCCTGCTGCAGTCCGTAGCCCGAGGCCGCTATCAGGATGCCGAGGATCGTCACGTTCTTCGCGCCGATCACGCGCATCAGACGGGGCGCGAGCTTGGAGCCGAGCATCACGGTCAACGAGGACGGGACGAGGGCGAGTCCGGCCTCGATGGCGGAGTAGCCGAGGACGTTCTGCGCGTACACCGTCATGAAGAACCACATGGCGAAGCTGGCCGCACCGCACACCATCATGACCGCGTTCGCCGCCGCCACCGACCTCACCCTGAAGAGCCCGAGCGGCATCAGGGGCGTCTTGGTCCGCGCCTCGACCAGCAGGAACACCGCGATGAGGAGCAGTCCGGCGGCCAGCGGGACCAGCGTCGCGGGAGCGGTCCAGCCCTCGGCCTCGGTCTGCACGATCCCGTACGCGAGGGTCGCGAGCCCGGCCGTCACCAGGACCGCGCCCGGCAGATCGAGCCGGCGCCGCTCGCCGCCCCGGCTCTCGCTCAGCCAGAACACGGCGGCGACCAGGACGAGGACACCTACGGGCACATTGATCAGGAGCACCCAGCGCCACGACAGGAGATCGGTGAGCAGCCCGCCGACCAGGCCGCCGGCCGCACCGCCGCCCGCGCCGACGGCGGTCCAGGTGCCGATGGCGCGGATCCGGGCCGGTCCTTCGGGGACGGCCGAGGTGAGCAGGGTGAGTGTGGACGGTGCGAGCACCGCGGCGCCCAGGCCCTGGACGGCGCGGGCGGCGAGCAGCTGCCAGCTCTCCTGTGCGAGACCGCCCGCGAGCGAGGCGGCCGTGAAGAGCGCGAGCCCGACGAGGAACATCCGCTTGCGCCCGAAGAGGTCCCCGGCCCGTCCGCCGAGCAGCATGAAGCCGGCGAAGGCGATCGAGTACGCGTTGACCACCCACTGCAGGCCGAGCGCGCTCAGGCCCAGGTCGGAGCGCATCGACGGGAGCGCGGTGTTCACCACGGACACGTCGAGGACGACGAGGAACTGGCCCGCACACGCCGTGAGCACCACCGCCCAGGTCGGAATGGAGCGGCGTGACGTACCGGTGGATATCGGGGCTTGGGTGGGTGTCTGGGCCATGAGCGCCATGCTCTCAGGCCGCCGACGACCGCTGCATCGGGGTTTCGATGCAGCGGCCATCGGTCTTCGGAACTAGGTCCGGTGGAGTGGACGCCTGGGACGGCGACGGCGGCGCCGGGTCTGCCCGTCAGATGTCGTCGATGCTGGTCGGCCCTTCGACGCACTTCCCGGCCTCGTCCACCACGTAGATGACGTCACGGGTGCCTACGGCGCCTTCACCGGCCGACTTGGCGGGGGCGGGGTCGATGAACGGGCAGGTCGATTCCACCCCGCGGACGACCACCCTGTACGTCACGGGCCACTCGCGTTCCTCGTCCCAGCCGGCGATGAGACCGCCGCCCGCCGACCGGTCAGGATCCCTCTCGACCTTGATGCCATGCTCTCCGCACGGCGGACAGTCGAACACCTGCGCATCCCACGCCGACTTGTTGACCACCTTGACCGGCAGTCCCTCCACCGCGTCGGCGGAACCGCCGCACCCCGTGGCGGAGACGGCAGCGAGGCCGGCCGCGGCCAGCAGCAGAACCCGGTGGCGCGTCTTCCTCCGGACTGACGCAGACACAGCCCTGATGCTGCGTGGTCTCAAAGGTCGCATGGCCGGACTCTCCCCCGTGGTCATGGTGCAGGCCGTGGATCATCGCAGCTCAGGGGCGTGATGAGCAATGATCGGGCCCGCACCCCGACGACGGGCCTCACCCTCGACGCAACAACGTCACAACCGCCGCACCGCCAAGGCCGATGTTGTGCGCGAGCCCCACCCGCGCCCCCTCCACCTGCCGCGCCCCGGCCTGCCCCCGCAGCTGCCACGACAGCTCGGCGACCTGCGCGAGCCCGGTCGCGCCCAGCGGGTGCCCCTTGGAGATCAGTCCGCCCGACGGGTTCACGACCCACTTGCCGCCGTACGTCGTGGCCCCGGACTCGACGAGCTTGCCGGACTCCCCGTCGGCGCACATGCCGAGCGCCTCGTACGTCAGGAGCTCGTTGATCGAGAAGCAGTCGTGGAGCTCGATGACGTCGACGTCCTCGATCCCGAGCCCGGCCTGTTCGAAGACCTGGCGTCCGGCCGCCGCCGACATCGGCTTGCCCACGACGTCGATGCACGAGCCGGACGCGAAGGACTCCTCGGTGTCCGTCGTCATGGTCTGCGCGACGATCTCGACGGCCCGGTCCTCGAGACCGTGCCGCTCGACGAACCGCTCCGAGACGACCACGGCCGCGGCCGACCCGTCCGAGGTGGGCGAGCACTGGAGCTTGGTGAGCGGCCGGTGGATGGTCTTGGCGGCGAGGATCTCGTCGACCGTGTAGACGTCCTGGAACTGGGCGTACGGATTGTTCGCCGAGTGCCTGTGGTTCTTGGCGCCGACCGCCGCGAGCTGCGCCTCGGTCGTCCCGTACAGCTTCATGTGCTCACGGGCCGCGTCACCGAAGATCTGCGCGGTGGGCGGGGACATCTCGAAACCGTGCTTGGCGGCCATGATCCCGTAGTGCCGTGCGACGGGCGAGGTCTTGAAGTCGCCGCCGTCCGCGCCGCCGCCGAGCGCCCCCTTCTTCATCTTCTCGAAGCCGAGCGCGAGCACACAGTCGTTGAGCCCGCCGGCCACGAACTGCCGGGCCATCATCAGCGCGGTCGAAGCGGTCGCACAGTTGTTGTTGACGTTGTAGACCGGGACGCCGGAGAGCCCTATCTCGTACGCGGCACGCTGCCCGGCCGTGGAGGCCTGGAAGCAGTAGCCGACCGGCACCTGCTCGACGAGGTCGTACGAGATCCCGGCGTCCTCGAGGGCTTTGGTGCCGGCCTCCTTGGCCATGTCCCAGTACTGCCAGTCCCGGCTCTCGGGCTTCTCGAACTTCGTCATGCCTACGCCGACGATGTACGTCTTCATCGCGTTCATGTCCGGTTACGCCTTTCAGTCCCTGGGCAGGCCGAGAATGCGCTCGGCGACGACATTGAGCTGGACCTGGGTGGTGCCGCCCGCGATGGTCAGACAGCGGGACATGAGGAAGGAGTGCACGGCCCTTTCGCCCGGGCCTTCGCGCAACGCGCCCGCGGGGCCGAGCAGTTCGAGCCCGAGCTCGGCGACCTTCTGCTGGTGCGGGGTCTGGACGAGCTTGCGTATGGAGGCACCCGCGCCAGGTTCGAGACCCGACACCTGCTGCAGCGTGGTCCGCAGCCCGATGCAGGCGAGCGCGTGCGCCTCGGCCGCGAGCCCGCCGATCCGCGCCCGGGTGGCGTTGTCGAGATCGGCGGCCCGCGCGATGAGCTTCTCGAGCCCGGTGTCGAAGGTCATCTGGTCGGCCATGTGCACCCGCTCGTTGCCGAGCGTGTTGCGCGCGACCTTCCAGCCGCCGTCGATCTCCCCGACCACCGCGTCCGGCGGCAGCACCACGTCGTCGAAGTAGACCTCGTTGAACATGGCCTCCCCGGTGATCTCCTTCAGCGGCCGGATATCAATGCCCGGGGTGTTCTTCATGTCGATGACGAAGTACGTGAGCCCCTTGTGCTTGGGCGCCTCCGGATTCGTCCGCGCGAGCAGGATCCCGTAGTCCGCCCACTGCGCCGAACTCGTCCACACCT
Source organism: Streptomyces sp. N35 (assembly GCF_016464295.1). Lineage (NCBI taxonomy): Bacteria > Bacillati > Actinomycetota > Actinomycetes > Kitasatosporales > Streptomycetaceae > Streptomyces > Streptomyces sp. N35. The sequence continues at coordinate 7,247 of NZ_JAEIMH010000152.1, forward strand.
TCTGCCCGTTGACCTTCCAGCCCTCGTCCACCCGCTCGGCCTTCGTCCGGAGCGAGGCGAGATCGGAGCCGGCGCCGGGCTCGCTGAACAGCTGGCACCACAGGAGGTCGCCGCGCAGTGTCGGGCCGAGGAAGCGGTCCTGCTGTTCCTGCGTGCCGTACGCGATCAGCGAGGGCACCACCCACGTCGCTATCCCCAGGTCGGCCACCTTCACACCGGCCGCCCTGAGCTCCTGCTGCACGGCGAGCTGCTGCACGGGCCCGGCCCCGAGGCCGTACGGCTCCGGCAGATACGGCGCCGTATAGCCGGTCGGCGCGAGCTCTTGCCGTACGGCCTTCGGATCGAGGCCCCGTACGGGCTCGATGACCTCACGGGCCGCGGCTCTGAACTCCTCGGCCTCCGCCGGCAGTTCGAGCCGCAGCTCCCTGCGCGCCCCGCCCTCCGCGAGCCGCACGGCCCGCAGCCGGTGCGCGTCCCCCGCGCCGAACAGCTGCCGCGCGACCAGCGCCCGCCGCAGATACAGATGGGCGTCGTGCTCCCAGGTGAACCCGATTCCGCCAAGCACCTGAATGCAGTCCTTGGCGCACGCGTACGCGGCATCGAGCGCGACGGACGCGGCCAGCGCGCCCGCCAACTCCCGCACGTCCGCGGCCTCTTCACCGGCCGCCCGCGCCGCGTCCCACACCAGCGCCCGGGCCTGCTCGACCCGCACCAGCATGTCGGCGCACAGATGCTTGATCCCCTGGAACTGTCCGATCGGCCGCCCGAACTGCTCGCGCACCTTCGCGTACTCGGCTGCCGTCGACAGCGCCCACGCCGCGGTCCCGCACGCGTCGGCCGCGAACACGACCGCCGCCAGATCCCGTACGAGCCCGGAGTCGGCCTCGATCAGCCGCCCTCGCGCGCCCACGGCCCTGATCTCGGCGGTGGGCCTGGTCGGATCGGCACTCTCCTGCTGTCGTACGACGAGGTCGGCGGCGTCGAGGGCGAACCACCGCACACCCTCCGCACCCTGCGCGGGCAGCAGCACCAGATCCGCCTCGCCCCCGCTGAGCACGGGCGGCGCCTCGCCGTCGAGCAGATACCCCTCACCGTCCCGTACGAAGGTAAGAGTCCCGGCCGTCAGCGCGACCGCCCCGATCCGTTCGCCCCCGGCCAGCGCGGCCGTCAGCTCGCGCTCGCCGGCACGGTCGAGCACCGCCGAGGCAAGGGAGTTGGCGAGGAACGGGCCGGGCAGCGCGCCCCTGGCGGCCTCCTCCACGACGACGGCAAGATCGACGAGATCGCCGCCCCCTCCCCCGTACTCCTCCGGCAGATGCACGCCGAGCAGCCCTTGCTCGGCGAGACCACCCCAGAACCCCGGCCGTCCCCCGCCGCCGGGCGCGTCGAGCACTTTGCGCACTTCCTCCGGCGGCACGGCCCTGGCCACCCAGCCACGGACAGCGTCGGCCAACTCCCGTTGCTCTTGCGTGATCCCGATGCCCATGGCGGGCAGAGTAGAACACGTTCCAATCTGACGGAAGGTCAGATCATGGTCGGCTTTTGCCCCTTGCCGGCGGGCGCGGTCACCGGCCGCGGTCGTTGACGAGGAGGGTGCGGGAGCTCTCGACGCCTCCGGCGAACCGTTCCACCGTGTACGAGACCTTGTTGGAGCCGCTGCTCAGACAGCGGTTCGGAACACGCGCCGACAGGGCCGCGCCCACCCACGCGCCGCTCACCCGCACCGGCTCGTCATGCCGGCCGGCCCGCGACTCCCAGTGCACGGTGACGACGTCGTTCGCCGCCATCGAGGGGTACGCGGCCACGCGAACGGTCAGCGGGCCCGTGTACTCCCAGTCGATGAACCCGTCCTCGGCTTCGAGGACCGTGGGCGCGGGCAAGGGAAGTCGACCGTCCACCGCAGAGCCCTCCTCAGGACGTGAGGAAGCCGGAGATCCCGTCCGTGATCCCCTTGGCCGCCTTCTGACGCCAGGACGAACTGCCCAGCAGGGCCGCGTCCTTGGCGTCCCGCATATTGCCGCACTCGACGAACACCTTGGGGACCTTGCTGAGGTTCAGGCCGCCGAGGTCGCGGCGGACGTCGAGGCCGGTGCCCTCGCCGATGTAGTTCGAGGGGCGCATACCGGTCGCGCTGACGAACCTGCCCGCGATCCGCACCCCCAGATCGCGCGACGGACCGACGATCGCGCGGGTGTCGGCGGAGCCCGAGTCCACGGCCGCCGGAAGGATCACATGGAAGCCGCGGTTGCCGGCGCCCGAGCCGTCGGCGTGGACGGAGACGACCGCGTCGGCCTTCGCCTCGTTGCCGATCTCGGCGCGCTCGTCGACACAGGGGCCGAAGGCGCGGTTGCGGTCCTGCGTCAGCTTGACGGTCGCACCCTGGTCCTCCAGGAGCTCACGGATGCGGTGCGAGACGTCGAGCGTGAACTCCGCTTCCGTATAACCGGAGTTGGTGGAGGTGCCCGTCGTATCGCACTCCTTCTTGTTGGTGCCGATGTCGACGAGTCGGGCGATGTCCTGCGGATGCCGGAAGTTCGACGGGTTGTGCCCGGGGTCGATGACGATGACCTTGCCGGACAGCGGGCCCTTCGGATCAGCGGCCGGCTTCTTCGTCGACTTCGACGGCTTGGGGTCGTCGGGCGTCTTCGAGGGCGCTTCGCCCGACGGGCTCGCCTTCCCCGCGGACGTCGACTGGCTCGGCAGCGGCAGCACCTTCGGCGGCTCGTCCTCCTCGGCGCCACCGCCCATCGCCTGCCAGAGCAGCCAGCCGGCCAGCGCCGTCGGCACCAGGGCGGCGACCGCGACGAGGCCACCGCCTCGCCTCAGGGGGCGGCGCGGCTGCGGGCCGGGATCATCCGGATCGTCGTACGAGTAGGACACGGAGCGAGCCTACGCCTTGCGGACGGACCGGATCCCGGTCACGCATTCGACGGCCCGGTACGGCCCCGCACGACCGGGACAGCCCCCGGGTGGCGCCTATCGTGCGTCTCATGCCGGTCCACCTGTCGCCACGGCTCGCCGCGATCGTGAACGCGCTCCCCCTCGAGGCGCACTCCCGCGTCCTGGAGATCGGGTGCGGACCCGGCGCCGCCGCGCGGGCGGTCGCGCAGCGGCTCACCACCGGCCACATCCTGGCCGTCGACCGGTCCGCCACCGCGATCGTCCAGGCGACGGCCGCCGCGCACCAGGAGATCGCGTCGG
>NZ_JAEIMH010000153.1:0-10316 GCF_016464295.1 Streptomyces sp. N35
GGGGGGGGGGCCGTGGTGGGGGGGGGGGGGGGCCCCTGCGGCGGGCTGTTTCCCCCTCCCCGCCCCTCCCCGAACCCGGGGCTCCGCCCCGGGCCCCTTCATCCGAACTTCGTTCGGATCTGCTCAATCGCCGCAGGGGCTGGGTTTGCCGGACCGGTTGGGTGTGCCGGACCGGTTGGGTGTGCCGGACCGGCTGGGTTGCCGGGCCGGCCGGGATTGCCGGGCCGGCTGGGATTGCCCGTGCGGGAGAGTGTGAGGTGACCCGTAATCTGGACTCGTGAGCACCACTGAGTCCGACGAGACGGGCGCCCTTCTCGGGGCCGCCGACATCCGCGAGCTGGCCGCAGCGCTTGGCGTGCGGCCGACCAAGCAGCGCGGGCAGAACTTCGTCATCGACGGCAACACCGTCCGCCGTATCGTGCGCACCGCCGAGGTGCGTCCCGACGATGTCGTCGTCGAGATCGGCCCGGGGCTCGGTTCGCTGACGCTCGCGCTGCTCGACGCGGCCGACCGCGTCACCGCCGTCGAGATCGACGACGTGCTCGCCGGTGCGCTGCCCGCCACGATCGCCGCGCGGATGCCCGAGCGCGCCGACCGGTTCGCCCTGGTGCACTCGGACGCGATGCTCGTCGAGGAGCTTCCGGGCCCGGCCCCGACCGCCCTGGTCGCGAACCTTCCGTACAACGTCGCCGTGCCCGTGCTGCTGCACATGCTCGCGACGTTCCCGACCATCGAGCGCAGCCTCGTCATGGTCCAGGCGGAGGTCGCCGACCGGCTCGCGGCGGCGCCCGGCAACAAGGTGTACGGCGTGCCGTCGGTGAAGGCCAACTGGTACGCGGAGGTGAAGCGGGCCGGCTCGATCGGGCGCAACGTGTTCTGGCCGGCGCCGAACGTGGACAGCGGCCTCGTCTCGCTGGTGCGGCGCAAGGAGCCGCTCGAGACCACGGCCACACGGCAAGAGGTCTTCAAGGTCGTCGACGCGGCCTTCGCGCAGCGCCGCAAGACGCTGCGTGCCGCGCTCGCCGGCTGGGCGGGTTCCGCGGCCGCCGCGGAGGCGGCCCTGGTCGCGGCGGGTGTCTCGCCGCAGGCGCGCGGGGAGGCGCTGACCGTCGAGGAGTTCGCCCGTATCGCCGAGAACAAGCAGGTCGTGGAGGCCGGCGCGTGAGTGTCACCGTACGAGTGCCGGCCAAGGTCAACGTCCAGCTCGCGGTCGGTGCCGCGCGCCCCGACGGCTTCCACGACCTGGCCAACGTCTTCCTCGCGGTCGGCCTCTACGACGAGGTCACGGTCACCCCGGCGGCGGAACTGAAGATCACCTGCTCGGGCCCGGACGCGCACCAAGTCCCGCTCGACACCTCCAACTTGGCCGCCCGCGCCGCGATCGCGCTCGCCGCCCGGCACGGTCTGTCCCCGGACGTGCACCTCCACATCGCCAAGGACATCCCCGTCGCCGGCGGCATGGCGGGCGGCTCGGCGGACGGCGCCGGCGCCCTGCTCGCCTGCGACACCCTGTGGGGTCTCGGCTCGACCCCGGAGGAACTGCTCGACATCTGCGCCGAGTTGGGCAGCGACGTGCCCTTCTCGCTGCTCGGCGGCGCGGCGCTCGGCACGGGCCGCGGCGAGCTGCTGCAGGCGCTGCCGGTGGGCGGGTCCTTCCACTGGGTGTTCGCGCTCGCGGACGGCGGGCTCTCCACGCCCGCGGTGTACGGCGAGTTCGACCGGCTGACGGCCGGCACCGTCGTCCCGGAACCGGTCGCGTCCCCCGCCCTGCTCGCCGCGCTGCGGGACGGCGACGCGACGGCGCTCGCCCGGACCGTGGTCAACGACCTTCAGGCCGCGGCCCTTTCGCTCTTCCCCGCGCTGGCGCGGACCCTGGCGGTGGGCTCCGATGCGGGGGCGCTCGCCTCGCTGGTCTCGGGCTCGGGCCCGACGACGGCGTTCCTGGCGAAGTCCGCCGGGTCCGCGGACGAGATCGCCTCGGCGCTGCTCGCCTCCGGGACCTGCCGTGCGGTCCGGCTGGCGTCCGGACCGGCCGACGGCGCGACCGTGGTGGCCCCGGCCGTCTGACGCCCGGGGCCGCAGGGGTACTCAGTCCCGGGATGAGTACCTGAGCCCTGACCGGCCGCCCCCGTGACGCGCGACCGTATCCGCATGGCATCAGACGTGCGCGTACTCGCGGAGAACACACCGGCCACCAGGGACCGGTACATGGACCTGCTCCGAGTGGCATCGCTCGGGACCGTGGTGCTCGGGCACTGGCTGATGGCCGCCGTGAGCACCGACGCGGCGGGACAGGTCCAGCTCGGCAACCTGCTCGCCGAAGTCCCGCAACTGCAGCTGCTCACCTGGGCGTTGCAGATCATGCCGGTGTTCTTCTTCGTCGGCGGGTTCTCGCACGCGCTCTCCTACCGCTCCCTGGAGCGGAAGTCCGATGACGGCTCCTCGGTGTACGCGGCCTTCCTGCGCGCCCGGCTGCAGCGGCTCCTGCGCCCCACCATGGTGTTCATCCTGGTGTGGGGAGCGGCGGCACTCCTGCTCCAACTGGTCGGCGGCAGCCCGCACTTGGCCGATGTCACGCTGCGGCTCGTGACCCAGCCGCTGTGGTTCATAGGGATCTATCTCGCGATGGTCGCCTTCACGCCGCCGCTGCTCAAGCTGCACGAGCGGTACGGGTGGGGTGCCTTCGGCGGTCTGGTCGCCGCGGCCGCCGCGGTGGATCTGCTGCGGTTCGCGGCCGGGGTGCCGTACGTGGAGTTCCTGAACTTCGCGTTCGTCTGGCTCGCCGTCCACCAGCTCGGCTTCCTGCGCGCCGACGGCCGCCTTCGCCTTCCGTCCCTGCTCGCCGCCCTGGGTGTCGCCGGGGCGTCGGCGCTCGTGGCCTTCGGCCCGTACCCCCTGAGCATGGTCGGGATGCCCGGCGAGAAGGTCTCCAACATGGCCCCGCCCACCTTCGCCCTGCTCTGCCACGGCCTGTGGCTGGTCGGCGCGGTCGAGCTGGTGCGGCGTCCGGCGGCGCGGTGGCTGCGCAAGCCCAAGGTCTGGCGGACCGTCGTCGCCGCGAACGGGGTCTCGATGACCGCGTTCCTGTGGCATCTGACGGCCATGCTCGGGGTGTACGGGGTGCTGCTCGGCCTCGACGTCACGCTGCCCGCTCCGGCGAGCGCGGCCTGGTGGGCCCAGGTGCCGGTGCGGGTGCTCGGGGCGGCGGTCCTCACGGCGGTGCTCGTCGCGGCGTTCCGCAGCTTCGAGCGTCCCGCGGCCGCGCGCCCTGTCGGCCCGAGCCCGCGCCCTGTCGGCCCGAGCCCGCGCCCGGCCGACCCGAGCCCGCGCCCCGCAGGCGTGAGCGCACGGACCGGCGGTTCGGGGCCGCTGGCCGTGCTCGGCATCACGCTCTGCCTGTTCGGTGTGCTCGGGCTTTCGATGGTCGGCTACGGCGACCTTCTGGAGGGCCACTCGGCGATGCTGATCGCGTTCCGCATCACGGCTCCGGTCGCGGTCGCCATGGCGCTGGGCGGCTGGCTCCTGGTGGAACGGGCGGGCCGGGACGGTGCGCCGGCCCGGCCCGCACGGGCCGTCAGTTGACCTTCAGGGTCTGCTTGGCCAGCTCGTACGCGGGGAGCATCGCTTCGTGCTCCTGGGTGTCCATGCCGCCGAGCGCCACAACGACGATCCCCTCGGGCGTCCGGACCGCGAAGGCCCGCTCCGTCTTGGTCTCCTCGAGGAGCCGGCTGGTCGACTCGTACTCGACCTGCATCCCCTTCACGTCACCCGACGTGAAGGCGCGGTACATGTCGTCGGCGGGCTCCTCGTCCGCCGCCACGTACTTCTTCAGCACGTCGAGCGGGTCCGCGTCCGCGGTCACCGGTTCCTCGACGTACACGCGGATGAACCCGATGTTCCCGGCGGGCTTCGCGTCGATCTCGCAGCGTGCGATCACCGGACCCTGGACAGCGAGTTCCGCGAACTCGTCGTCGGGCGCGATGTCGATCTCCTCCGCCTTCCACTGTGCCGCGGTCTTGAAGGTCACGGGCAGCTTGCACGCCGAGCCGGCCGCTCCGACGCTGCCGCCGGCCTTGGCGGGCGGGGTGCTCTTCTCGCCGCCGGCGTCCGCGTCGCCGTTCTTCTGGTCGTCGGACTTCCCGGAGCCGTCGGACTTCCCGGCGCCGGGTGTCTTGCTGCCGGAAGCCTTCCCGTCGCCACCGCCCGAGCACCCCGCCACCAGGCCCGCCATCACAGCCGCCGCCAGGACTCCCCGTACAACCGAACCGCGCATGATCGTGCTACCGCCCCTTGAAAAGTGCTCCCGCCCCCCGGGAGATCGCCGAACGATAGCGCGCTCCGTGTGGCGACTACCCTGGTAGGTCGGTCGCGGAAGTCGATCGTCGAACCCCCGGTAGACCGTCGAACCCCCGGTACAGGAGTGAACGTGGCCGTCAATCTGGTCAATGTCGAGTCCGTGAGCAAGGTGTACGGCACCCGTGCCCTGCTCGACGGGGTCTCGCTCGGCGTCTCCGAGGGGGACCGGATCGGCGTCGTGGGGCGCAACGGCGACGGCAAGACCACCCTGATCCGCATGCTCGCCAAGCTGGAGGAGGCCGACACCGGCCGCGTCACCCACAGCGGCGGGCTCCGGCTCGGAGTGCTCACGCAGCATGACTCGCTCGACCCGGAGGCGACCGTCCGGCACGAGGTGATCGGGGACCTCGCCGACCACGAGTGGGCGGGCAGCGCCAAGATCCGTGACGTGCTGCAGGGACTGTTCGGCGGGCTCGACATGCCCGGCTTCCCGCAGGGCCTCGACACCGTGATCGGGCCGCTGTCCGGTGGTGAGCGCCGGCGGATCGCGCTGGCCAAGCTGCTCATCGCCGACCAGGACCTGATCGTCCTGGACGAGCCCACGAACCATCTCGACGTCGAGGGCATCTCCTGGCTCGCCCGGCATCTGCAGGAGCGCCGCTCCGCGCTCGTCTGCGTGACGCACGACCGGTGGTTCCTCGACCAGGTCTGCACGCGGATGTGGGATGTGCAGAAGGGCGATGTCTTCGAGTACGAGGGCGGCTACAGCGACTACGTGTTCGCGCGCGCCGAGCGGGAGCGGATCGCCGCGACCGAGGAGACCAAGCGGCAGAACCTGATGCGCAAGGAGCTGGCCTGGCTGCGCCGCGGCGCCCCGGCCCGTACCTCCAAGCCGCGCTACCGCATCGAGGCCGCCAACGAGCTGATCGCCGATGTGCCGCCGCCGCGCGACACCAGCGAGCTGATGAAGTTCGCGAGTGCCCGGCTCGGCAAGACGGTCTTCGACCTCGAGGACGTCTCCGTACAGGCCGGCGACAAGATGCTGATGAAGCACATCACCTGGCAGCTCGGCCCCGGCGACCGCATCGGTCTGGTGGGCGTGAACGGCGCGGGCAAGACCTCGCTCCTTCGCGCGCTGGCCCAGGCCGCCCGTACGCAGGGGGAGACGCAGCCTGTCGCCGGGCGGATCGCCGTCGGCAAGACGGTCAGGCTCGCGTATCTCTCGCAGGAGGTCGGGGAACTCGACCCCGGGCTGCGGGTGTTGCAGGCCGTGCAGCAGATCCGTGACCGGGTCGACCTCGGCAAGGGCCGGGAGATGACCGCCGGGCAGCTGTGCGAGCAGTTCGGGTTCAGCAAGGAGAAGCAGTGGACGCCCGTCGGGGACCTGTCCGGCGGTGAGCGCCGCCGGCTGCAGATCCTGCGGCTGCTCATGGACGAGCCCAATGTGCTCTTCCTCGACGAGCCCACCAACGACCTCGACATCGAGACCCTCACCCAGCTCGAGGATCTCCTCGACGGCTGGCCGGGCTCGATGATCGTGATCTCCCACGACCGGTTCTTCATCGAGCGGACCACCGACAAGGTGTACGCGCTGCTCGGCGACGCCACCCTGCGGATGCTGCCGCGCGGGCTCGACGAGTACCTGGAGCGCAGGCAGCGGGTGCTCGCCATGGAAACGGCCGCCACCGCCGCGGCCGCCCCGGTCGCCCCCGCGGCGCCGGTGCCCGGGAAGTCGGCCGCCGACCAGCGTGCGGCCAAGAAGGAACTGCAGAAGATCGAGCGGCAGTTGGACAAGGTCTCCGAGAAGGAGACCAAGCTGCACGCGCAGATCGCCGAGCACGCCACCGACTTCGGCAAGGTCGCCGGCCTCGACGCGCAGCTGAGGGAACTCGCCGGTGAGCGCGAGGAGTTGGAGATGAAGTGGCTCGAGCTGGCCGAGGACGCTCAGTAGAGACGTTCACACGGCCTTCACCGCCGCAGTAACGGCCGTATCACGGGCCGGTCCTCCCTTGGGAACAGGGGAGCGACCGGCCCTTGGCCTACTGCGGCCGAGTGATAGAAAGAACTCCCGCCGAAGTGAAGCAGAGTTGCGGGAACCATGCCCGATTCGCTCCTTTCCGGGGGGATTTGAGACCGCCAACGGAATTGCGGGGGAGGCCGGTCGGGCAGCGGGTTCCGCGTGATGAGGTAGTCCGAACGATGAGCCAGCCGCCCCAGCCGCCAGGACCGCCGTCCGGGCCCCCCGGGGGATTCGGGGGACCGCAGCAGCCGCAGCAGCAGCCCGGCACTCCGCCGCCGCCCGCGGGCCAGCCCCCGGCTCAGCCCGGTTACGGGTATCCGCAGGGCCCGCCCGCCGACCCGTCGCAGTCCGGGCCGTATGCGCAGCAGGCGGGACCGTACGCCCAGCAGCCCGGGCCCTACGCCCAGCAGCCGGGCCCCTACGGGCAGCCGGCCGGCCCGTATCAGCAGCAGCAGCCCGGTTACGGCTACCCGCAGCAGGCCCAGTACCCCGGCGCTCCCGCGCCCGGCGGTCCGGGCGGTCCGGGCGGTCAAGGCGGCGGTTTCGGGCGGTTCTTCAAGGGCAAGCCCGGGGCGATCGTGGCGGCGGCCGTGGCCGGGCTCCTCGTCATCGGCGGTGGTGTGTTCTTCCTCGTACGGGGAGACGACAAGCCGAAGGAGCCCGTCGCCAAGCCGAGCGCGGACGGCAAGAAGGACCCGAAGCCGTCCGAGTCCGTGGACCAGGGCGACGGCAAGGGCACCGGCAAGCAGGACGCGTCGATCAACGACGGGATCAAGGACGGCGAGGTCCCGGCCTGGCTCGCGATGAACGGCCAGGACGTACCGGGCAACGGTGCGGAGCTGTTCGACATCTGGACCCAGGGCGATGTGGTGGTGCAGGCCGCCTACCGCGAGGTCACCGCGTTCTCGGTGAAGGACGGCAAGGAGAAGTGGTCCGTCGAGCTGCCCTTCGAGGTGTGTGACACCCCGAAGCACCAGACGCCCGACGGCAAGGTCGTCATCGCGCACAAGTCCGGCACCAGCGACCGTGCGAAGTGCTCGCAGCTGATGATGATCGACCTCAAGACCGGCAAGGAGGGCTGGACCAAGGAGGTCAAGGCGGGTGGCGCGTTCGACAGCGTCATCTCGCTCGACCTGGTGATCTCCGGGGACACCCTGCTCGCAGGACGCGATCTGTCCGCAGTGGCCTACCGCGTCAGCGACGGCAAGGAGATCTGGCAGGCGAAGAAGGAGGACTCCGGGGTCTGCTTCCCGACCGCGTACGCGGGCGGCAAGAAGCTGCTCGGAGTCGACCACTGCGGCGCCAGTTCGCCCAACGAGCACGAGCGGCTCAAGGAGTTCGACCCCGTCACCGGCAAGGTGAAGTGGCGCTACGAGATCAAGAAGGGCTGGAGCGTCAACCGGGTCTACTCGGAGTCGCCGATCGTCGTCTCGCTCACCAACGACGAGGACAAGTCCTGGTCGATCGCCGCGTTCACCGACGCCGGCAAGCTCCGCTCGCAGCTGGACGGCGGCAAGGACAGCTTCCGCCAGCAGTGCGGTGGCCTGGGCATCGGCAGCGAGAACTCCCAGAGCTGCGACGGCATGGTCGCCGGCGGCGACACCTTCTACATGGCCACCGAGCCGAAGAAGTCCGGTGACTACAACCGCGTCAACGAAGTCGTCGCCTTCGACCTCGCCACCGGCAAGCCCAAGTGGCGCTCCAAGGTCGACAATCGCCAGGTGCTGCCGCTGACGGTGGTGGGCTCGGACCTCATCGGGTACGTGGACGCCACCTACGACACCGGCGGCCAGATCGTGAAGTTCGGGCCGAACGGCGGAAAGCCGACGGTGCTGCAGAAGCACTCCAGCGGTGCGCAGTCCGTGGAGAGCTCGATGTTCAGCGGACCGCTCGCCTATGCCGACGGCCGGTTCTTCATGACGTCCTCACGTCTCATGGGTGACGACGGCGAAGAGGAAGCCCGCATGCTGTCCTTCGGCAAGTGACGTCCTGGACCCGGTCGTTCACACGGCCGGGTCCCCGCACCAGTCCCCGCCCCGACTTCCCGTATCACCAGAGGTAGAGATCCCCATGTCACAGCCGCCCCAGCCACCCCAGCCGCCCCACGACGGTGCCAACGACCAGCCTCAGGGCTTCGGTGCGCCGCAGGAGCCCGGTTACGGCTACCCGCAGACTCCGCCGCCCCCGGCCGGCCAGCCCGCGACCCCGCCGCCGCCGGCCGGGCCGCCGGGCACCCCGCCGCCCGGCCCGCCCCGTTACGGCTACCCCCAGGCGCCGGGCCAGCCCGCACAGCCCGGGTACGGCACCCCCGCGCCGGGGCAGGTCTACCCGACCCCGACCCCGGGCCAGCAGATCGGGTACGGCCAGCAGGCGGCCGGCCAGCAGCAGCCGTACGGGACACAGCAGCAGCCGTACGGGACACAGCAGCAGCAGCCGTACGGCACGTATCAGCAGCAGCCGTACGGGAGTTACCAGCAGCCGGGCACCGTGCCGATGGGTGCGCCCGGCGGCGGTGGCGGCAAGAAGCTCAACACGCAGATGATGATCATCATCGCGGCCGTGGTGGCGGTCGCCCTGATCATCGGCGCCGGCGTCTTCCTCGCCTCCGGCGACGACGAGGGCGGCAAGAAGGACGAGTCCAAGCAGGGCCAGACCGACGGCGGCAAGGGCGGCGGCGAGGAGGGCAAGGGCGGCGGCTCCGGCAAGGAGAAGAAGCCGGCGAGCACCAAGGGCGCCGTCCTCTTCAACGTGCCCGCGCCCGAGGTGAAGGGCGACGACGCCATCACCGTCAAGGGCTCCTGGCTGACCGAGAAGACCTACGCCAAGGTCGGCGTGTACGAGATCGTCGGCTACAACCCGGACAGCGGCGAGAAGCTCTGGACGATCCCGCTCGACGGCGAGGTCTGCAGCGCCTCCGAGCACGTCAGCGCGGACGGCATCACCGCCGTCAACTTCCACAACGCCAAGCCCACCAAGGAAGACCCGTACCCGGGGTGCACCGAGGTGGCCGCGCTCGACATCGACAACGGCAAGAAGCTCTGGCAGGAGCAGGCCAAGGCCGGTGACCAGGCGATCAACTTCAGCCAGGTGACCGTCGGCGGCAACCTCGTCGCCGCGGGCAGCACCAGCGGTGGTGCGGCCTGGGACCTGAAGACCGGCGGCATCAAGTGGGAGCCGCGCGCCGGCGACAAGTGCGTCGACCAGGGCTACGGCGGCGGCAAGACGCTGGTCGCGATCAGCCGCTGCGGCAGCGACTTCGACAAGGCGCCGCGCAAGGTGCAGCCGCTGGACGACGCGGGCAAGCCGATCTCCTCGTACACGCTGCCCTCGGGCATCCAGTGGGCGCACATCCCGTCCACGGACCCGCTGGTCGTCGCGGTGGACTCCACCGGTGAGTCCAAGGGCCCGACGGACTACTTCTCCATCGACGCCAAGACGGGCAAGCTGCGCAGCAAGATCGCGGTGGACCCGGAGAAGATGGACAGCGACTGCGACGCCACCAACGTGGAGCCCTGCTCCCACATGGCGGTCGGCAACGACCACCTCTACCTCGCCACCCGCGAGCACGAGGGCGGCGGCGAGTACGGCATGACCAACGAGATCATCTCGTACAACCTGGCGACCGGTAAGGAAGGCGGCCAGAAGGCCGACGCCGGCGACAAGTACTCGATGTTCCCGCTGCGCATGGACGGCGGCAACATCATCGCGTACAAGGTCCCGCCGTACGACAAGGGCGGGCAGATCGTCAGCATCGACGGGAAGACCTTCGAGCAGACGGTGTTCCTGGAGAACCCGTCCGACGAGGCGGTCCGTGACGCGGAGACCAGCTTCTCCACGTCGCACGCCGAGTACCGCTATGCGAACGGGCGGCTGTTCATCTCGGACGTCTTCGCCAGCAAGCCGCTGTCGTCGGACGACAAGAACTACCTGGTCGTCGGCCTCGGCGCGAAGTAGCGACAGCCGTACCCGCCCGCGCCGGAACAGCCCTGCCTTTCAGGGC
>NZ_JAEIMH010000154.1:0-10259 GCF_016464295.1 Streptomyces sp. N35
GGAACGGTGCCATTGCCCGAATGAGCAAGCACCCCACCCCGGCCCCGACCCACGACGAAACCGCAGGCGCACAACGCACCGGCAGAAAGCCGCACACGAAGCAGCACCCCGACCCAGGGGTCCGGGGGCGGAGCCCCCGTGGGGGTAACCCCGACCGGGACATCCGCCCCGTACACCCGGGACCTATGGATCTGTCCGGGCCCACCACGAGGGCGGACCGTGGAAGGATGGACCCCGTGCATTTCGCTGCCCGCGACCGCGCCGACATAACCGGCCGCGCCGATCTCGACGTCCTGCTGCGCCGTTTCTACACGGCCGCCTTCGCGGACCCCCAGATCGGCCCCTTCTTCACGGAGATCGCCGGCACAAGGCTCGACATCCACATGCCCCGGATCACCGACTTCTGGGAGCGCGCCCTCTTCCGCAGCGCCGAGTACCAGCGCAACGCCTTCGCCCCGCACTCCGCCCTGCACTCCGTCGAGCCGATGACCGCCGAGCACTTCGGCCGCTGGGTCCAGCTGTGGCACGCCACCATCGACGGACGGCACGCGGGACCGAACGCCGAGCGCGCCAAGGCGCAGGGCGAACGGATCGCGGTCGCCATGCTCAAGCGGCTCTCCGGTGGCCACCTCGACACCTCGGGCGACGGCACCGGCTTCATCCCGCTCGCGGCGGTCGAGCTGCGCGCCGCAGCCTGAGCCGTACGCACCACGCCACCACCTGAGCCGTACGCACCACGCCGCCACCTGAGCCGTACGCACCACGCCGCCACCTGAGCCATACACACGCCACCGCCACCTGAGCCATACGCACGGTCGGCCTACTTCAGGTCGTACGTCACCCCGGTCAGCTGCTCCGACGCCGCCCACAGCCGTTCCCCCGCCGCATCGTTCAGAGTCCACTTCGCGCGTACGGACTTCACCGGCGCCCCGCGCCACCCCTGCAGACGCGGCCCGGTGAACGAGTCCGGACGCACCCCCGGCGCCGTCGCCGCGTACAGCGTGGGCAGCGCGCCCGACTCGGCCGACTGGGCGAGGAGTTGCGTACCGAGCCCGGCGACACGTTCCGCGAGGCGCCGGCCTTCCATACGCGCCCCCGCCGTCTGCAGATTCGTCCGCGCGAACCCCGGGTGCGCGGCCGCCGCGACCACCTCGGAGCCGGTGGCCTCCAGGCGCCGCGCCAGCTCATGCGTGAAGAGCAGGTTCGCGGTCTTGGAGCGGCCGTAGGCCACCCAACGCCGGTATTTCTTCTCCGAGTTGAGATCGCCGATGTCGATGTTCGAGAGGAAGTGCATCCCGCTCGACACGTTCACCACCCGCGCGCCCGGAGTCGCGAGCAGCTTCGGCAGCAGCAGTCCGGTGAGCGCGAAGTGCCCGAGATGGTTGACGCCGAACTGGGTCTCGAAGCCGTCGGCCGTCTTCCCGTAAGGGAGCGCCATGACGCCCGCGTTGTTGATCAGCAGATCGAGCCGCTCACCGTCGAAGGCGGCCGCGAACTCCCGTACCGACTGAAGATCCGCCAGATCCAGGGAGGCGAACTCGACCTCGGCGTCCGGGACTTCGGACACGATCCGTGACCGCGCCTCCTTGCCGCGCGCCTCGCTGCGGCAGGCGAGCAGCACCCGCGCCCCGCGCCGGGCCAGCTCACGGGCGGCCGCCAGGCCGATACCGCTGTTGGCGCCGGTGACGACCGCGGTGCGGCCGCTCTGGTCGGGGATGTCGCGCGCGGTCCAGGCGGTCATGACGGTCCTTCCGGAAGGATGCACTTCGGTCGAACGCCAGGGTACGGCCGGGCTTACCGACGGGTAAGCCCAGCCGCCCGGGTCGCACTCGGCCGGCTCAGGCCGCCGAGCCCCCGTCGATCACCAGATCCGTGCCCACCACGGACGCCGCGTCCTCGGACGCCAGGTACAGCACGGCCGCCGCGACCTCGGCGAGGCTCGACACCCGCCCGAGCGGGTTCGACGCCTTCATCCGTACCGCCCGCTCGGCCTCCGTCTCACCCGGCTGGAGCGACATCGTGGTGTCGGAGGCGCCCGGGCTCACCGCGTTGATCCGCACACCGTCGCCGATGTGGTCGAGCGCCGCCGCGCGGGTCAGGGCGGAGACGGCGGCCTTGGAGGTCAGATAGCCCGCGACTCCGGGGATGCGGGTGTGGGCGCCGAGGTTGGAGGCGATGTTGACGATCGCCCCGCCGCCGTCCTGGCCGCGCATCACGCGGATCTCGGCCTGCAGTGCGTGCAGGACACCCGTCACGTTGATGTCGAGCAGCGTCTGCCAGTCGTCGACGGTGAGGTCGGCGAGCGGCCCGCCGCCGCGGAAGACGCCCGCGTTGTTGACGGCCACGTCCAGGCGGCCGTGCCGGCGCACGGTTTCGGCGACCAACTCCCGTACGTCGGAAGCCTTGCTGACATCCGCGGTCACCGCCGACGCGGCGCCGCCCGCCGCCTCGATCAGGGCGACGGTCTCGTCGAGCGGCCCCGCCGTGCGCCCGGCGACGACGACATCCGCCCCTTCGGCGGCGAAGGCGAGCGCGACGGCGCGGCCGATGCCGGAGCCGGCACCGGTGACGAGGACGGACTGTCCGGTGAAGCGGGTACGGGTGATGGTCATGGTGACTCCTGCATCGGTGGAGGGCTTTGCTGAATGGAGATATCGGTAAGGGAACTCTCGTCAGGGAGCTGTCAACGACGCCTGCCCACACGCGAGTTGACCAGCGCAAGCACCGCGAACCCGGCCGCCAGGGCGGCGAAGGACCCCGTGTCCCCGCCGAGCGAGAGCGCCGCCGCGAACACGACCGACGCGCCCAGCTCCATCGCGGTGTTGAACACCCCGCCCGCGAGCCCGGCCTGCGCGGCCGGCACCTTGTCCGTGGCGAGCACCGCCGCCCCCGCGAAGGCCACGGCGGCGCCCGCCGGCAGCAGGAGCGTGGCGGGCAGCAGTCCGTAGGCGTACGGGAGGTGCTCGGCGAGCCCGGTGAGCGCGATGAGTCCGAGCCCGGCGGCAGCCGTGACAAGCCCGCCCGCGGTGGTCCGTGCCGCCCCGATCCGGGCGATCAGCGGCCCGGCCGCGCGTCCGGCGGCCAGCTGCGCCACCGCGAACGGCACGAACACCGCCGAGGTCTCCAGCGCCGACCACCCCCGCTGCTCCTGGAGCTGGAGGGAGAGGACCACGAACGTGACCGAGGCGCCCGCGGCCGTCACCGCTACCGCGAGCAGCCCGGCCGCGCGCCGGCCGTCCCGCAGGAAGTGGGGCGGCAGCAGGGGATCGCGCGCCCGGCGCTCCACCGCGAGGAAGGCCGTGAGCAGCGCGGCGCCGGCGAGCAGCGGCACCAGTACGGGATACGAGATCCAGCTGTACGTATCGGAGACGACGAGTCCGTAACTGGCCAGCGTCACACCGGCGGTGACGAGCAGCGCGCCCGGGAGGTCGAGGCCGGCGCGCGGCTCGGCCGGCCCGCTCCTCGGAGAGCGGGCCGGGAGCACCCCCGGGGCGGGGGGGGGCGCCCCGCCGGCCACGAGCACCGGCACCGCGAACGCCGCGCGCCAGGACCACAGCGCCGTGGCGACCCCGGCCAGGACGTTGCCCGCCGTCGCGCCGAGCATGTTGAGCCCGCCCCAGGTCGCCATCGCCCGTCCGTAGGCGGCGGGTTGGGGGAAGAGCGCCCGCAGCAGGGCCATCGCGGCGGGCGCGGTCAGCGCGGCCCCCACACCCTGCCCGAACCGTGCGCCGAGCAGCACCGGATACGTCGGCGCGAGCGGTACGAGCACCGAGGCGGCGGCGAAGACCAGGAGCCCGGCGGCGAATACCGGCCGCCCTCCGTACCGGTCGGCGAGCCGGCCGCCGAACAGGAGCAGGCCCGCGAAGGCGAGCCCGTAGGAGGCGCTGAGCAGGATCAAGTCGGCATGTGCCAGGCCGAATTGGCGCCCGATACGCGGGAGCGGGACGGCCAGGGCGGCGAGCGTGAAGATCAGCGTGGCCTGGACCGTGCCGAGCAGGGCGAAGGCCAGGGCGGTCGGGCGAGGCGAGGGAGGTGAGGGAGGTGAGGGAGGCGAGCGAGGTGGGGGAGCGGGTGGGCTGATGAGGTCCGGGCCGCCGGCCGGGTCCGGCGCGCGGGTGCGGCCGGTGAGTTGCGGGTTCGGTGCGCCGGTGGCGCAGGGCTGGTGGAGCGCGGTCATGATCCCCCTCTTTCTTGACCGATCGGTTCAGTATTGAGGCGTAAGGAAGGGGTGCCGCCGGGGGCACCCCTTTTCTCGTACGAGCCGCAGCTCAGCCGCCGAGCAGCTTCAGCGCCTGCTCGGCCGCATCCCGCACGCGCCCCGGATCGCTGGACGCCTTGCCGGCCACGCGGAGCCCCTGCATCAGGACGACCAGCATCCGGGCGAGTGCGAGCGGTTCGCTGTCCGCGGGCAGTTCGCCCTGCGCCCGCGCCCGGGTGAGCGCGGCGTGCAGGGGTGTCTCCAGGTGTTCCCAGCTGCGCTCGACCCTGCGGGCGGCGTCCCGGTCGTGTGCGGCGAGCTCGGCCGCGGTGTTGGTGACCAGGCAGCCGGCCAGGCGGGTCGTCTCGTCCGCGGCCTCATCGGCGAACCGCCGCACCACCTCGCGTACGGCAGGCAGTACGGGGCCTGGCTGTGACAGCTCTTCGACGAGCAGTGGATCCCTTGTCTCGCCGTAGCGGTCGAGGGCCTTCAGGTACAGCTCGTGCTTGCTGCCGAAGGTCGCGTACAGGCTGGCCCGCCCGATCCCCAGATGCGCGGTGAGATCGGCCATCGAAGTCGCCTCGTAGCCGCGCCGCCAGAACAGCTCCATGGCGGCCTGCAGCGCTGCGTCGGGATCGAACTCCTTGGTGCGGGCCATGTGGATGACCATAGATCTATCCGGAACGATCGGTCAAGTATTGCTTCCGGCGTCGGGGAAGCAGGGCCTCCGAACGGAGCGGGTGATTCGCGTGGCGATGTGGGAGCGCTCCCGTTACCGTCGGGTGCGCATCGTCCAATTCGACGTATCTGGGGGGAAGTTGAACGGGAGAGCAGGAAGAAGAGCTTTGGTACGGGGGCTCGTCGCGGCAGCCGCCGCGCTGGGCCTCGTATGCGCGGGGACCGGCAGCGCGCAGGCTCAGGCCGTGACCGTGGAGGTGCGGGCCGAAGAGCCGGGCGGGCTCGCGTTGACCCTGAAGCACGAAGGGCTCGTGCCCAGGCCCGTCTATGACCCCGATCCCGGCGCCATCAGCGGGCCACGCCAGTGCGGGCTGATCTACCACCACTACTACCCGACGTCGGGCTGCGGCGGATTCACCGTGAGCGCGACGCTGCACGGGGTGCGCGAGCTGCCGGGGTACATCGCGGGGAACTATGGCAGCGGTGGATTCGACGCCTACGCGGACACCGCCAGAACCTTCGGGTGCACCGCGGCCGACGGCAGCTTCGACTGGGGCAGCTCGTTCGTGGTGCGCACCACGCAGACCACGCTCAGCCACGTCTACTACCAGGGCGGCGCCAACTGGGTCGTCGGCGCCCATCGCTCGGATCCGACCCGGGAGTTCGGGCCGTACTTCTTCCTGAACTTCGCGCCCGTCGATTTCACCTGTCCCGAGGGGCGCTCGAAGGTGCAGTACGGCCTGAAGGTCAGCAACATCACGATCTCGACCCCCGAGGAGAACGACGTCTTCGGCAAGATGACCTGGCGCGCGGAGGGTCCCTTCTACTGGTGACGGGCCCTCCGCGGACCGCTGGTCCCTACTGCTGACCGCCCAGCCGCACCTCGTACGCCTGGACGGCGACCTCCTCGTCGTCCAGGCACCGCCCCGACTCCAGGTCGAAGCGCTGCTTCAGGAGCGGTGAGGCCACGAAGGCGCGTCCGGCGGCCGAGCCGAGGAGCCCTCGCGACAGGACCGACGCCCCGGTGAACGGGTCGCGGTTGTCGATGGCGTACGCCCGTCCGGAGCGGTCGATGAAGAGCGCCGCATGGCGCCCGTCCGGGAGCAGGGCCGCCACCCCGCGCCCGGGCTGCACCGCGCCGGCCGGGCAGACGGTGAACCAGGCGTCGTCCAGCTTGAGTTGAAGGTTCATCGGGCGGTCAGCGCTCCTTCGGGGGTCAGCGGGATCAGTACGGGCGCGCCCGGTTCGAGGACCTGGAGGTCCGGCTTCATCTGGTCGCGCTCGGCGACGAACTGGACGGTGGGGTCGGGTGTGCCGGGCGCGTTGACGAAGGACACGAAGCGGGCGAGCCGCTCGGGGTCCTGCAGGGTCTCGGCCCATTCGTCGCTGTAGCCCGCGACATGGGCGGCCATCAGGGACTCCAGCTCGTCGCAGAGCCCGAGCGAGTCCTCGACGATCACCTCGCGCAGGTGGTCGAGGCCGCCCTCGAGGCGCTCCAGCCAGCTCGCCGTGCGCTCCAGACGGTCGGCGGTGCGGATGTAGAACATCAGGAAGCGGTCGATCAGGCGGATCAGTTCGGTGTCGCTCAGGTCCTGGGCGAGGAGGTCCGCGTGGCGCGGGGTCATGCCGCCGTTGCCGCCCACGTACAGGTTCCAGCCGCTCGCCGTGGCGATCACGCCGAAGTCCTTGGACTGGGCCTCCGCGCACTCTCGCGCGCAGCCGGAGACCGCCGACTTCAGCTTGTGGGGTGCCCGCAGGCCCCGGTAGCGCAGCTCCAGATCGATGGCCATACGGACCGAGTCCTGCACGCCGTAACGGCACCAGGTCTGCCCGACACAGGACTTCACCGTACGGAGCGCCTTGCCGTACGCGTGACCGGACTCGAACCCGGCGTCCACCAACCGCGCCCAGATGCCCGGGAGTTGGTCGACGCGGGCGCCGAAGAGGTCGATGCGCTGGCCGCCGGTGATCTTCGTGTAGAGACCGTAGTCGCGCGCCACCTCGCCGATCACGATCAGCTTCTCGGGGGTGATCTCGCCGCCGGGGATGCGCGGCACGATCGAGTACGAGCCGTTGCGCTGCATGTTCGCGAGGAAGTGGTCGTTGGTGTCCTGGAGCGCGGCCTGTTCGCCGGCCAGGACGTAGCCGTCCGCGCCGATCGCGGGTGCGAGCGAGGCGATGATCGAGCCGACCGTCGGCTTGCAGATCTCACAGCCCTCGGTGCCGCGTGCCGCGTCCCGTCCGTGCTCGTCGAGCAGTCGCGCGTACGAGGTGATGCGCTTGACCCGGACGATCTCGTACAGCTCCGCCCGCGTATGGCCGAAGCAGCCGCACAGACCCTTGTCGCCGCTCTGCGGAAGCAGCTGCAGGATCGTCTTGACGCAACTGCCGCAGCCCGTACCGGCCTTGGTGCACTGCTTGACCTCGGGCAGGGTGCCGCAGGCGCAGATCTGGCCCTTGGTGACGTTGTGGCAGGAGCAGATGACCGCCTCGTCGGGCAGCGCGTCCGGGCCCAGCCTCACGGGACCGCCCGCGCCCGCCGGGAGGACCAGCTGCTCGGGGGAGACGGGCGGCACGGAGCCGGTGAGCGGCCGCAGCATCCCGTACGCGTCGGCGTCACCGACGAGCACGCCGCCGAGCAGCACGCCCTCCGGGTCGACGACCAGCTTCTTGTACGTGCCCGAGCGCGAGTCCGCGTAGACCACGTCGAGGCAGCCCTCGGTGGCGCCGTGCGCATCGCCGAACGAGGCCACGTCCACGCCGAGCAGCTTCAGCTTCGTCGACATGTCGGCCCCGGTGAACGAGCCAGGGAATCCGGCGATCGCGTCCGCCGCCGCCTCGGCCATCGCATAGCCCGGCGCGACGAGCCCGTACACCTTCCCGTCCACGGTCTGCGCGCACTCGCCGATCGCGTACACCGCGTCGTCGCTCGTACGGCACTCCTCGTCGACCTTGATCCCGCCGCGCTCGCCGACGTCCAGGCCGGCATCCCGGGCGAGCTGGTCACGCGGCCGTACGCCGGCGCTGAACACCACCAGATCCGTGGGCAGTTGTGTCCCGTCCGTCAGGAGCATCCCGGTGACGCGGCCGGCCTCGTCGGTGACGATCTCCTGCGTACCCGCGCCCGTCCGCACATCGAGCCCCATGCGCTCGATGGTGCGAAGGAGCGCCGCGCCGCCGCCCTCGTCCACCTGCGCGGGCATCAGCCGCGGCGCGAACTCCACGATCTGCGTGGTCAGCCCGAGTCCCTTGAGCGCGCCGGCCGCCTCGAGCCCCAGAAGCCCGCCGCCGACCACAGCGCCCTGGGTGGCGTCCTTGGCGTAGGTCTCGATCGCTTCGAGGTCCTCGATCGTCCGGTAGACGAAGCAGCCCTCGGCGTCCTTGCCCGGCACCGGCGGCACGAAGGGGTACGAGCCGGTCGCGAGCACCAGGATGTCGTACGCGAAGGCGCGGCCCCCGCGTGTGGTGACGGTCTTCGCCGCGCGGTCGACGCTCTGCGCCGGCTCGCCGAGGTGCAGCTCGATGCCGTGCCGCGCCATGAAGCCGGCCGGGGTGAGGGAGAGTTCCTCGGCGCTCCTGCCTTCGAAGTACGAGGTCAGATGGACGCGGTCGTACGCGGCGCGCGGCTCTTCGCACAGCACGACCACCTGGTGGCTGTCGGCGACACCGCGCTCGACGAGCGCCTCGAGGAACCGCTGGCCGACCATGCCGTGGCCGACGAGCAGAAGGGTGGGCCGATCGGCGGCCGGAAGGATGGGCGGCATGTCAGAAGCCTCCGTCGTGGGTGAGCAGATGGTGCAGTGATGCGTCCTGGGGCAGCGGCTCTGCGGCATCCCAGGCGTCGGCGAGTGCGCCCACGGCGCCGAGCTCACCGAGCAGCACCCCGCCGACGAGCCGGTCGTCACGGACGACGACCTTGCGGTACGTGCGGCGGGTGGCGTCGGTCAGCCGGATCACGTCGTCGCCCTCGCGGATCGACGGATCGCCGAACGTGGCCAGATCCAGGGGGAGTTGACCCGCGTCGCTGAGGGTCAGCCGGGTCAGGGAGCGGGTGCCCTCGTATGTGCTGTCCTTCTGCTGCAGGAAGTCGGCCAGGGCGTCGGCCTGTTCGAGGGCGGGCGTGGCGAGTCCGTAGGTGCGGCCGCGGTGTTCGGCGCAGTCGCCGATCGCGTGGATCGCGGGGTCGCTGGTGCGCAGCTCGTCGTCGACGACGATGCCGCTCCGGACGTCGAGTCCGGCCTCGCGGGCGAGCTGGGTGCTGGGCCGCACGCCGCAGGCCAGCACGATGAGATCGGCGTCGAGCGCGTACCCGTCGGCGAGCGCGACGCCGACGGCCCGGCCGCCCCGCGTCCGCACTTCCCGTACACGGCACTCGGTGTGCACCTCGACGCCGCGGAGCTTGAGATGTTCCCGTACCAACTCGGCCGCCTCGGCGTCGAGTTGCCGCTCCATGAGGGGCACGCCCTCCTGGGCGAGCACCACCTGCGCGCCGCCCTCCGCGGGCGGCTGCGCACACAGCACACCGAGCAGCCCGCCGCCGATGACGACGGCGCGCGCGCCCTCCCGTACCGCCCCGTCGAGGGCCAGGCAGTCGTCCATGGTGCGGAAGGCGTGCACGTTCTCCGGCAGCCCCTGGGCCAGGCCCCGCAGGGCGGGCAGCACGGGGTTGGAGCCGGTGGCGAGGACGAGGGAGTCGTAGGGGAGGGGCCCGGCGTCGGCGAGGTGGACCTCGCGCGCCGCCCGGTCGATGCGTACGACACGGTCCTGGAGCACCGGACCGGGGTCCGGCAGCTCGGTCACCTCGGCCGGATAGCGGCCCGCGAGCACGTCGGCGAGCAGCACGCGGTTGTACGGGGCGTGCGGCTCGGCCCCGACGAGCGTCACGTCTGCGTCGCTCCCGGCCAGCCGCAGGCCGAGCCGTGCCCCGGCGGTGCCGGCCCCGATGACCACGATGCGCTGTCCCATGCCGTTCAGGGTGCGCGGCGGGTGTTGCCCCACCGGATCCTCACGGTTTCCCGTTGGGAACGGGGAACTCAGCGGGGTGGGGGGTGGGGTGTGAGGTGGGGTGCGGTCTCGTTGTCGGGTGCGGGCCGGTGGCGCCTGCGGCGGGCTCCTTGTCCCCTACTCGCCCCTTCCTGAAACTGGGGCTCCGCCCCCAGGCCCCTGGATCCGAACTCCGTTCGGATGTCCTCAAGCGCCGGACGGGCTGGGTGTGGGCGGTCCGTCGAGGGTGGCGTGTGGGGTGGGTGGGGTTTGGGGCTGGGGTGGGGGGCGGGTGCGTTGCCTGATAGTGCCTTGGCTGGGGTTCCGCTCCCTGCGCTGCCGCCCGCAGCTTCGTCGTGGGGTCGGTGCCGGTCCGGGGTACCTGTCATACGGGCAATGG
>NZ_JAEIMH010000155.1:0-10187 GCF_016464295.1 Streptomyces sp. N35
ATGAAGGGGCCCGGGGCGAAGCCCCGGTTTCGGGAAGGGGCGGGTAGGGGAAATCAGCCCGCCGCAGGCGCAACCGGCCCGCACCCGGCAACGAGACCGCACCCCGGAGCTACTCCGCCGCCCCCACCAGCGGCAACGGCTCCCCCGGAGACAGCAACGGATCATCCACCCGAAACGTCCGCACACGCCCAGGCCCCGACCCCGGCGTCTCGAACCGCACAGTCACCCTCCCGACCCCACTCCCCTGCACCCACCCTGGCCCGAACTCGGCATGCCGCACATCGTGCCCCGCATACCAGCGCCGCTCCACAGGAGCCACCTCACCGACTTCGTCAACCTCGGCCACCAGGGCCCCCTCGTCCTCCACGCCTCCGTCCCCGGAATCCGGTCCCGAATCGGCAGCCGAAGCCGCAGCCGCAAGCTCCGCCTCAGCAGCCTGCGCCTGAGCGAACAGGTCCTCCTGCGTGTAGTCGGCAAGACCGCTCACGCCGACCCCGAGCAGCCGCACCCCACCCGTCGTGTCCACGGACTCGAGCAGCCGCGCCGCCGCTTCCCGTACCACCGCCGGATCGTCCGTCGGCCCCCGCAGCGTCTCGGACCGCGTCAGCGTCGAGAAGTCATAGCGCCGCACCTTGAGCACCACGGTCCGCCCCGAATGCCCACCGGCCCGCAGCCTGCCGACACATCGCTCCGCGAGCCGGTCCACCTCGGACCGCACCCGCACCCGGTCGTGGATGTCGACATCGAAGGTGTCCTCCACGGATACCGACTTGGTCTCCCGCTCGGCCACCACCGGCCGCTCGTCGACGGCCAGCGCCATCGTGTACAGATGCCCGCCATGCGCCTTCCCGAGCAGCCGTACGAGCTCGTCCGCACCGGCCTCGGCGATCTCCCCCACCGTCGTGATCCCGGCCCTCCGGAGGTGATCCCCGGTCGCGGGGCCGACCCCGGGCAGGATCCGCACCGACTTGTCCGCGAGCAGCTCCCGCTCCGTCCCCGGCACGATCAGCCGCAGCCCGTCCGGCTTGGCCTCCTCGGACGCGATCTTCGCCAGCATCTTCGAGGCCGCGAGCCCCACCGACCCGGTGAGCCCGGTGACCGCCCGTATGTCGGCCCTGAGCTTCTCCCCCACCGCCAGCGCGGAAGCCGTGTCCCAGGCCACCTCGCCCGCCTCCAGATCCACGAAGGCCTCGTCCAGGCTCAACGGCTCGACCAGCGGCGACAGCTCCTTGAGCAGCGCCATGACCTGTTCGCTGATATCCCGGTACAGCCCGAATCGCGGCACCAGGTAGGCCGCATTCGGGGCCAGCCGGCGCGCCTGCCCCATCGGCATCGCCGAGTGCACCCCGAAGCGACGTGCCTCGTACGAAGCCGTCGCCACCACACCGCGCGGCCCGAGCCCGCCCACGATCACGGCCTTCCCGCGCAGGCTCGGCTTGGATGCCTGCTCCGCCGAGGCGTAGAAGGCATCCATGTCGAGGTGCAGGATGGTGGGCGCCGCTCTCACAGCACCGATGCTGCCCTACGCCACTGACAACGGCCCCGAAGACGCCGGGGCCGCGCGTCAGAGGGCGCGATCACCCCATCGCCCGCAAGCTGTCAGACGGCGCGATTGCCCCGCCGCCGCGCCAGCTCATCCGCGGGGTTGTGCCCGATGAGCGTCTCGCCGGTGTCGACGCGCTCCCCGTGCAGCTGCGCCAGCGCAGCCTCCACATCCCGCCATACGACGCCCACGGCGATCCCGAAGATCCCCTGACCGCCCTGGAGCAGCTCGACGACCTCGTCCGGTGAGGTGCACTCGTAGACCGTCGCGCCATCGCTCATCAGCGTCATACGGTCCAGATCGGCGAATCCCCGCTCGCGCAGATGCTGCACCGCGGCGCGGATGTTCTGCAGCGAGACCCCGGTGTCCAGGAACCGCTTCACGATCTTCAGGACGACGACGTCCCGGAAGCTGTAGAGCCGCTGCGTCCCCGACCCGAAGGCGGGACGCACGCTGGGCTCCACGAGCCCCGTACGGGCCCAGTAGTCCAACTGCCGATAGGTGATGCCGGCCGCCGCGCAGGCGGTCGGTCCGCGGTAGCCGACCTGCTCGGCCGGCTCCACGCTGTTCCCCCGGGCTGTCGCCGGCCGCTGCGGAGAGTGATCGGTCGCGCCGCTGTGAAGCGGATACGGACCTTCCCCCAGACTTCGTCCGGGGGCACCCCCAGCCGTACCGTCGCCGCTGCTTCTCACGTCGGCCTCCGTCCTTGACCTGCCTTCTCGACGGTAGGCAGTACCCAGGAGCACGTCAACGAACGCCACACTCGGCACGCCGAGTGATAATCACCCGAAGTGTGGTTTGAGCCGCCTCACCGCGTGGAAAGGCTAGCCGAATGCGCACGCGGGCCCGCTGGTACGGGCGGCGTCACTGGCTGTTCGTCCCGAAGTCCTCGGGCGAGATCTGGTCCAGGAACTCACGGAACTTCTCGACCTCGTCCTCCTGCTCGTCCGGAATCGCGATTCCTGCGTCGTCGAGGACGCCGTCGCTGCCGTAGATAGGCGTTCCGGTACGCAGGGCGAGCGCTATGGCGTCCGAGGGTCGCGCGCTGACCTCGACACCACTCGCGAAGACAAGTTCCGCATAGAAGACACCTTCCCGAAGGTCGGTGATGCGCACTTCTGTGAGCTCCTGGCCCACGGCTTCCAGCACGTCCTTGAACAGGTCGTGCGTCAGCGGCCGTGCGGGGGCCATGCCCTGCTGAGCGAAGGCGATCGCCGTCGCCTCCCCTGGTCCGATCCAGATGGGGAGGTAGCGGTCGCCGCCCACTTCACGCAGGAGCACGATCGGTTGGTTGGAGGGCATTTCGACCCGGACACCGACAACGTCGAGCTCATTCACACAGCAACCCTAGGACCTGCCCGACCGGTTTGGGTAGTCGGGCACCCTCCCAGTCAGTGCAGGCGTACCCTGAGCGCCGACTGGACGAGCGCCGCGTGCAGCTTGATCGTGAGCGCCGCCAGCTCCTTCGTACGGGCTTCGGCATGGGTCCTGGTCTGCGGATTACGGTGCCGCCGCAGCGGAGCCACCACCTGGTCGACCAGGCCCGCCTCGCGCTCGGCGGAGGCCTTCATGGCCCGCAGATGCCTCGGCTCGATTCCTGAACTTCCCAGTTCGACGACAAGCTTCGCGATCTGCACGGCGTCGGCCTCGTAGTCACCCTCGGCCGACGGCGTGATCAGCCCGTACGATTCCCACTCGGCCAGCTCGTCCGCGTCGACCTGTGCCGCGGCGAGCAGCGTGGCACGGCTGATCCGGCCCGCGGTGGGCTGGTCGGCCGACAGGGCGAGCCCGACGGAAAGGTCCTCGTCCGAGGTCCGCTGCTGGCCCATATGGGCCGCCGGCACCTGCTCTCCGCGCTCCAGGGCGTCCAGGTGCTCTCTGATGACCTTGAGCGGCAGGTAGTGGTCACGCTGCATCCGCAGCACCTGAGCAAGGCGCTCGACGTCCACGGAACTGAACTTCCGATACCCGGACGGGGTGCGCTGCGGTTCCACGAGCCCCTCGGACTCCAAGAAACGAATCTTGGAGATGGTGACCTCGGGGAACTCCTCGCGCAGCAGATTCAGTACCTGCCCGATGCTGACGGGCTCGCCGTCCGCGGTGGCGGTGCCGTTTCCGGCACCGCCCCTCGGTGTGTGAAGCATGGGCCTTCCCTGCAGGTCAGATGGCCCGCTGGCTCGCGTAGAAGACCAGGCGGTACTTGCCGATCTGCACCTCGTCACCGTTGGAGAGCTGCACCGCGTCGATGCGCTCACGGTTGACATAGGTGCCGTTGAGGCTGCCCACGTCGGAGACGGTGAAGATCCCGTCCGCACCGCGACGGAACTCCACATGACGACGGGACACGGTCACGTCGTCGAGGAAGATGTCGCTCTGCGGATGACGTCCCGCGGTGGTCAGCTCACCGTCGAGCAGGAAGCGGCTGCCCGAGTTCGGCCCGCGGCGCACGACGAGCAGCGCCGAACCGAGCGGCAGTGCGTCGACGGCGGCCTGAGCCTCCGGCGAGAGTCCCGGCGTCGGGGTCTGACCCGTCACCTCCGCCTCGTAGGCCTCGAGTCCCGAGATCGAGATGGTCGAGGTCGTCTCGGAGGGCCGCTCACCGCCCGGGGCCCGAAGGGGCGCACCGCAGTTGGAGCAGAACCGGCTGGCCTCGGCGTTCCGGTTACCGCACCTCGTACACACCAGGGCCGACATGGACGGATCCTCCTGCCGCGGCTGCCCCGCGGGGGCGTGGGACGCATACGGGCCGGCGCCGAACTCTCCACCCGTACTTGAGGTTGATGGTTCTGAGAAACCTATGCCGCCGGACACAGCAGGGTCAACAGAAGACGCGCCCGGAGCGCCCGAAATGTCACCGCCGGCGCCGCCCACCTGATCGCGGAACAGCGGGCGTTCACCACCCTGGCCCTCGGGCTCTCCTCCATGCCGCGGAGCGCGGTGCCTGGCGGCGCCGCCGTCCTCGCGCGAGCTCTTGCCGAACAACTTCTGAAACAACTTCACGGGCGATTCCCCTTGACCGAAACAGACCCGCCCGTGGGGCAGGACGAACCCTGACTGCTCACACCGGCGTACATCGGCGACGCAGACACTTTCTCAACGTCCGCAACCTCCGGACAGTTTCCACCACGCGACACCCTTCCGGTGCGCCGACCCCCCGCAACCTCATGCCCTCGCTCACGGCCTGTGACACGCCCCTGCCTCACTGGGAGGACGACCGAGCGTAGTCAGGACGATTCGCCCGTCGCAAGGCATCCACGACGATCTTCTCGCCGCGTGTCACTTCCACCGTGGCCTGCTCCTTCTCCAGCGTCTGCACGACACCTCCGGGGATGTTCAGGGCCGGTTCGAGGTCCTGCGCCTTGCCGATCACTTTGAAGCGGTACGGAGCGGAGACCGGGCGTCCGTCGACCTCGACCCCGTCGGAGCCGTCCGTGAGGTAGGTGTTCGCCACCACCCGCACATCGTTGATCTGGATCGCCTCGGCGCCCGCGGCCCGCAGCTCCTGGATCGCGTCGAGCAGCATGTCCGCCTCGACCGCGCCCTTGCTGTCGGTGACGGTCAGGGTGATACCAGGCCCTTCGGCCGCCACCGTCCCTGCGAGTACCCCGAGTTGCCGCTCCTTCTCCACCGTCTGCTTGCGCGCCTCTTCGGCCTGGTCCGAGCTGTTCTCCAACTCGGTCCGCTGATCGTCGAGACGCTGCTTCTCGTCTTCTAGACGTTGGGTGCGGTCATCCAGTTCATCGAGAATGCGGACAAGATCTTCCTGACGCGCTCCGCGCAGCGCACTGCTCTCGCTGTTCGACCGCACCTGAATGGCAAGTCCGAGCCCCAGCACGAACAGCAGCAGCGCCACGATCAGCTGCGCCCGCGACACCTTCGGCGGCCACAGGCTCCGCAACAGCCGCTGCCGGCCGGTGACTTCCGGCTCTGCCGGTTCATCCGCCACGGGGTTTTCCTGAGGATTGTTCATCGGCTTCACGCCCGGAAGACATGGCGGCGGATGGCCGCGGCGTTGGAGAAGATCCGGATGCCGAGCACGACGACCACACCGGTCGACAACTGCGCACCGACGCCCAACTTGTCGCCGAGGAACACGATCAGCGCGGCGACCACGACGTTGGACAGGAACGACACGACGAAGACCTTGTCGTCGAAGATGCCGTCGAGCATCGCGCGGAGCCCTCCGAACACCGCGTCGAGCGCGGCGACCACCGCGATCGGAAGATACGGCTCGACCACTGCGGGCACCTCGGGCCGGACGAAGAGTCCGACGACGACGCCCACGACGAGGCCCAGTACGGCGATCACGATGTGCCCTTCCCTGCTTTCGGCTCTGCGGTGCGCACGATCAGGCTCGGCGCAGCCGGCAACCGCAGCTCGTCCTCGACGGAGATATCCGCCTTGATCCCGAAGTTCTCCTTCAGCGCGTGCAGATAGAGCCCATCCGCGCTGTCCTGGAACTTGGTGCTCAACTGTTTTCCGTCACCGATGGCGAGCACGGTGTACGGGGGCGCCAGAGGCTTGTTGTCGACCAGTATCGCGTCGCCCGCGGCCCTGATCGCGGACAGGGCTGTCAGCCGCTGCCCGTTGATCGATACGGCCTCGGCACCGGACGCCCAAAGACCGTTGACGACCTGCTGCATATCCCGGTCGCGTACACGCCCGTTGTCGGAGAAGCCCGTCTCTCCTCGCGGTCCGTCGCCGCCCCCGCCGTCGCCACCGGCGTCGTCCACCACGAGCTTGATCCCGGGACCGGTGACTTCGGTGTCCCCCGCGAGCAGCGCCACCAACTCGCCTTGGCCGCTGCCGTCTTCGTCGAGGGCGCGGCTGCGCCGCTGGTCCACGTCGTCCCGCAACGCATCGACCTCGTCCTCGAGCTTGTCGGCGTCGGACGATTCGCGTTCGATGCGGTCGATGAGCTCCTGGCGCTCCTTGGCGAGCACCGGAGCCGCCATCCGCGCCTCGGCGGCGCCCACCGTCACCACGAGCGCGGCGAGCACCAGCCCGGCCGCGAGACCGAGCTTCGCGCGCAGAGTACGCGGCAATCCGCCCTCGCCCTGCGCCTGTTTGCGAGCCGCCGCCTCCGCGTAACCGTCGTCGAGGCTGTGGTCCATGACATTGGTGAGCAGCGACATCGAAGCGTCCAGGCGCGGGGGGCGCGAATCGGTGCTCCGAACGGGGGGCTGCTGCGGCATGCCGCACATCGTCGCACGTCGCGCCCCGTACCTCCGAATGGCCCCACCGGCGCGCCGGGCCCCGCCTGAACTGCCGGGGCCCGGCGCACGGTGAAGATCAGCGTCCGGCGCTGTCCACGACCGCCGACCACTCGTCGAGCAGGGCCTGCGCGGAGGCGTCGTCGGGCCCTTCCGCCCACAGGTGTGTGACGGCCTCGGCGGGGTCGGGCAGCACCATCACCCAGCGCCCGTCGGTCTCGACGACCCGTACCCCGTCCGTGGTGTCCACGGACCGCTCCCCGGCCTCCTCGACCACCCGTCGCATGACGAGCCCCTTCACCGCCCAGGGGGTCGCCAGATCCCGCTTGAGCACATGGGCACGCGGGATACGGGCATCGATCTGGCTGAGCGTGAGCTGCGTCCGCGCCACAAGCCCGATCAGCCGCACGAACGCGGCCGTACCGTCGAAGACGCTGCTGAACTCCGGCACGATGAAGCCACCACGGCCGTCACCACCGAAGATCGTCGCCTCGTCCCTGCCGACACGGGTCAGGTCGTCGGGCGACGTGGTCGTCCAGTCCACCTGGGTGCCGTGGTAGGCGGCGACTTGTTCGGCGATACGGGTGGTGGTCACCGGAAGCGCCACACGTCCGCTCCGCCGCTCGGCCGCCACGAGATCCAGCATCACGAGCAGTGCGCGGTCGTCCTCGACGATCCGCCCCTTCTCGTCCACCAGCGACAACCGCTCGCCCACGGGATCGAACCGCACACCGAACGCGGCCCGCGCGGACGCCACGATCTCGCCAAGCCGCACAAGCCCCGACCTGCGCTCGTCCGCGGTCTCGGTGGGCCGCGACTCGTCGAGGCCCGGGTTGACGGTCAGAGCATCCACACCCAGCCGTCCGAGCAGGCTCGGCAGCACCAGGCCGGCGCTCCCGTTCGAGGCGTCGACCACGACCTTGAGTTCGGACTCCGCGACCCCACTCGTATCCACATTGCGCAGCAGCGAGCCCGTGTACGAGTCGTAGACGCTCGATGGGAAGTGCAGGTCGCCGATCTCACCAGGAAACGCACGCCGGTACTCCTGACGTGCGTAGACACGATCGAGCTTGCGCTGTCCGCCCTGCGAAAGATCCGCTCCGCGTCCGTCGAAGAACATGATGTCGACCGAGTCGGGCACCCCCGGCGTCGTCCGGATCATGATGCCGCCGGCGCTGCCCCGCGCGGTCTGCTGCCGGGCCACCGGCAGCGGCACGTTCTCCAGGTCCCTCACGTCGATCGCGCTGGCTTGCAGCGCGGAGATGACCGCTCGCTTCAGCGCCCGGGCACCTCGCGAGTGGTCGCGCGCGGTCGTGACCGTGGACCCCTTCTTCAGCGTCGTGGCATACGCGCCTGCCAGGCGTACCGCGAGCTCGGGTGTGATCTCGACGTTGAGAATCCCGGACACCCCGCGGGCACCGAACAGATGCGCCTGGCCCCTGGACTCCCAGATCACCGAGGTGTTGACGAAGGCACCGGCCTCGACCGTCTTGAAGGGGTAGACGCGTACGTTCCCCTGAACAATCGATTCCTCACCGACGAGGCACTCGTCCCCGATGACCGCGCCGTCCTCGATCCTCGCGGCCCGCATGATGTCGGTGTTCTTGCCGACGACACAGCCGCGCAGATTGCTGTGGGGACCGATGTAGACGTTGTCGTGCACGACAGCGCGATGCAGGAAGGCACCGGTCTTCACGACGACGTTGGAGCCGATGACGGTGTGCTCACGGATCTCGACGTCGGCTTCGACCTTGGCGTAGTCACCGATGAACAGCGGCCCACGGAGCACGGCGTCCGGATGCACTTCCGCGCCTTCCGCGACCCAGACTCCCGGCGAGATCTCGAAGCCGTCGATCTCCACATCGACCTTGCCCTCGAGCACATCGGCTTGCGCCTTCACATAGCTCTCGTGCGTGCCGACGTCCTCCCAGTACCCCTCCGCGACAAACCCGTAGATGGGCTTGCCCTCCTTCATGAGCTGCGGGAAGACATCGCCCGACCAGTCCACCGGAACATCCGGCTCCACGTAGTCGAACACCTCGGGCTCCATCACGTAGATGCCCGTGTTGACGGTGTCGGAGAAGACCTGGCCCCAGGTCGGCTTCTCCAGGAACCGCTCGACCTTTCCTTCCTCGTCGACAATCGTGATCCCGAATTCCAGAGGATTCGGGACCCGCGTCAGACATACGGTGACAAGCGCACCCTTTTCCTTGTGGAAATTGATGAGCTCGGTGAGGTCGAAGTCAGTGAGTGCGTCACCGGAGATGACCAGAAATGCGTCATCCTTGAGCGCGTCTTCGGCGTTCTTGACGCTGCCGGCGGTGCCGAGTGGCTTCTCCTCATTGGCATAGGTGAGCTCCATTCCGAGCTCTTCCCCGTCCCCGAAATAGTTCCGCACCAATGAGGCGAGGAATTGAACGGTGACGACGGTTTCGTTTAGCCCATGCCGCTTGAGCAGCCGTAGCACATGCTCCATGATGGGCCGGTTGGCCACAGGCAGGAGCGGCTTGGGCATGCTCGAGGTCATGGGGCGAAGGCGTGTGCCTTCGCCTCCGGCCATCACGACGGCCTTCATGTCGGAAGCGTCCTCCTTGAGAGACGACGGTCTTGCCGACTCAGCCCGCCCAAAACGCCACCGATTACGGCAGGCTCAGTCGGCCGTGTTGTCCGGTCTGACGAGACGGCGGACCTGAACCACGTACAGGATCCCTGCCCACCAATACAGCGTTGTACCCCATCCTGCGAACGCCCATCCGAAAATAGCAGCGAGCGTCCCGAGCCAGCCACTTGTATCGCTGAGCAGCAACAACGGGAAGGCGTACATCAGGTTGAAGGTGGCCGCCTTGCCCAGGAAGTTCACCTGCGGCGGCGGATACCCGTGCCGCCGGAGGATTCCCACCATCACCAGGAGGACCGCTTCACGCGCGAGTAGCGCCAAAGTCAGCCACAGCGGCAGAATCTCGCGCCAAGTGAGCCCGACCAATGTCGACAGGATGTAGAGCCGGTCGGCAGCCGGGTCGAGGAGCCGGCCCAGGTTGCTGATCTGATTCCAGCGCCGCGCGAGCTTCCCGTCCAGATAGTCGCTGATCCCGCTGAGCATCAGCACGATCAGCGCCCACACATCGCTGTTGGGGCCGCCGAACACGGGCCTGAGGATCAACCACAGGAAGAGAGGTACGCCGAGCAGCCTCGCCATGCTGAGGATGTTCGGGATGGTGAGAACCCGGTCGGTCTGCACACGGGTTTCCTGGACCTCCACCCGGGGGCCTCCTGTGGGAACGTTCCTACGATGCCCCATGACCTTACCCTCCGTGGCGAGGGCCGGCTGCCATGGGGTGGGCCAGAAACACCCATAACGCAGAAAACCCCCGCGCCCCAAACGGTGGGGGGGGTTTTTTCAATTAATTTCGTGGGGGGCCTCCCTTCCTCCC
>NZ_JAEIMH010000156.1:0-9781 GCF_016464295.1 Streptomyces sp. N35
CGGCAAGGGGGGAGAAGGCGACGGGGGCGTCGAGTCATCTGTTGCCACAAGGTGTTGAGGTGTTGCCACAAGGTGTTGAGGCGTTGGTTGATGCTGCCGGTGCCACGGCCGGCCGGGACTGACCTCGGGGCCATTCTGGTGTCCGGCTGTGGCCTTGACTGTTGCCCGGGTGGCTGAGGGAATCGCATCAGGCGAACGGTGTGCCGGTGGGCGAGTTGCTGTGCCGGCTGTAGGGCCGTGAGGACATACGGGAGTGAAGGGGGCGCCGCATGAGGCTCGCGGCCGAGAAGGGCGACATCACCACGATCATCGGCGGCATTGCCCCTGACTGGGGCCCGTTCGGCACCCTCGGATCCGAGGCCAAGACCATGATCCAAGTGGTGATGGCGCTGGCCATCCTGATCTGTCTGGCCATCGCTATCTGGGGCGCGGCGAAGCAACGGATCGGTGCTACCGCCCTGCGGGACACCTTCAGCGCCGAGCAGGGCAAGGGCCTGATTGTGGCCGGCCTTACTGGCGTGTTCATCATCGGCTCGCTCGGCACCGTGTTCACCATCGTCTACGGCATGGCCGTCTGACTTCCGTATCGGCCTTCTGACTTCAGTATCGGAACAGGCTCCGGCCGGCCAACAGTCGGCAGCGCCATGGCTATGAGGGTCTGATCGGGAGTCGTTTGACGGTGTGTTCGGGAGTCGTTGAGGGCTTTCCCGTGCTCAGTCGCGGTGGTTTTTGATGTCGTCTTCGAGTCGTTGTCCGCGCAGCATGAACCAGATGGTGGCTGCGGTGGCGAACAGTACGGTGGCCGCGAGTGCGGCTGCGGTTTCGAAGCCGTGGGTGAAGGCGTCCTGCGCCGTCTTGAGGAGGGCTTGCGCCTGCGCGTGGGGCAGGTGTGCGGCTGCTTCGACGGCTGCGCCGAGAGAGTCGCGGGCGGCGGATGCGGCATCGGCCGGGATGCCGGCGGGCATGGTGAAGTCCAGGTAGATGGTGGTGACGACGGATCCGAACAGGGCGATGCCCAGTGCCTCGCCGAGCGTGAAGGAGGTCTCGGACACGGCTGCGGCGGCGCTCGCTTGTTCTTTGGGGGCGGCGGTGAGGATGACGTCCGCGGTCACGGTGAAGGCCAGCCCGCCGCCGGCTCCGGCGCAGAACAGGGCCAGGCACAGCCACGCGGTGGGTGTGGCGGCGTGCAGGAAGGTGCAGGCGGTCAGGGCGAGTCCGACCATGGTCAGCCCCGCGCCCACCGCGGCGCGTACCGGGATGCGGCGGGCGATGCGGCCCGCGAGCAGTCCGGTGATGATGGTGCCGACGGCGGCGGGCAGGGCCATGAAGCCGGCGTTCAACGGCGAGCGCATCTGCACCAGTTGCAGGAACTGCGGGAGGAAGAACAGCAGTCCGGCCAGGCCCATGGTGGCCAGCCCGTTCGCCAGGACCGAGCCGAGGACACCGCGTGCGCGAAACAGGCGCAGGTCCAGCAGCGGGGAGGCGAGCGTGTACTGCCGGCGGACGAACCAGCCCAGGCACACCGCACCCACCACTGCCGCCGCCGCGACGTGCGGGCCGTACCCGTACACCAGTTGTTCCTTCACGGCGTAGACCACGCAGATGATGCCGATCAAGGACACCGCCACGCTGAGCAGGTCCCACGGGCCCGGGTTCGGATCCCGCGACTCGGGCAGCACCTTGGTGCCGACGATCACCAGAATCGCTGTCACCGGCAGGTTGATCAAAAAGACCGAGCCCCACCAGAAGTGCTCAAGCAGCAGACCGCCCACCAGAGGGCCTGCGGCGTTGCCCGCCGAGGCGGCGGCTCCCCACACGCCCAGCGCGAAGCTGCGCTCGCGCGGGTCGTGGAAGATGTTCCGCAGCAGCCCCAAGGTGAGCGGCATCAGCGTCGCCCCGGCCACTCCCAGCAGCGCCCGAGCCGCGATCATCATCTCCGCACTGGTGGCATACGCGTTCAGGAGCGAGACCAGGCCGAACAGGGAGGCACCGATGAGCAGCAGCTTCTTGCGGCCGATCCGGTCGCTGAGACTGCCCATCGACACCAGCAGTCCGGCCATGACCAGCGGATAGATGTCACCGATCCACACCAGCTGCGTACCGGACGCCTCAAGATCCTCGGCGAGGAAGGGCGCCGCCAAACCCAGCACCGTCGCATCGACCGTCACCAGCAGCACACCGAGGACCAGGACACCCAGCGCCAGCCAGCGCCCCTTCACATGTGGACTGTCCGTCACCACCAAAGGTGATCACACATCTGCCGGTGAGCAGCCGATATGCCAGCTCGGTCCCTGCCTCGTGTCCACGCCCGGGAATGCACGCCGTGCGGCAGCTTCGTTCTGACGCAGGTAGCGGCTCCTCAGCCTGCCTCGGCCCGGGCTTTGGTGTGGGCCAGGCGGTAGGAGTCGATGCAGGTCTCGATGATCGAGCCGTTGAACGTCAAACGGTCGACACAAAGCCCCCGGCCCCGGCGCTCAGGGCCGACCCGGCGGGCGGCGCGCGGTACGGACGGCTCGGGCTGGGGTGGGCTTGTCGGGGCCGCTTTTGGGTGGCGTCCTTCGAGGGCACCTCCCGAACCCCCCCCGAGCCCTCAGCCTTCCTGAGCCCTCAGCCTTCCTGAGCCCTCAGCCTTCCCGAGCCCTCAGCCTCCTGAGCCCTCAGCCTTCCCGAGCCGCCAGCCTCCCCAAGCCTCTCGTGCCCCTTCAACCCCGCCCCGCACAGAGTGCGGCGCACCAGTCGAGGCGGCGCCAACACCCCTGGGCACGGCACCCGTTGAGGGACCACCTGAGGGGTAGTCGGCTGCCATGACTGTCTACGGATTACACGCCTCGCACGAGCAGGTTCCGCCCGCGGATCTGCTCGCTGCCGTGGTGCGCGCGGAGCAGGCGGGTTTCACAGCCGCCATGTGCTCGGACCACTTCTCGCCGTGGAGCGTGCGGCAGGGGGAGTCCGGCTTCGCCTGGTCCTGGCTCGGAGCCGCTCTCCAGGCCACCGCCCAGGTGCCGTTCGGTGTGGTGAACGCGCCCGGCCAGCGCTACCACCCCGCCGTCGTCGCCCAGGCGATCGCCACCCTCGCGGCCATGTACCCGGGCCGGTTCTGGACCGCGCTGGGCACCGGAGAGGCCTCCAACGAACACATCACCGGCGCGGGGTGGCCCCGCAAGGACATCCGCTCCGCGCGGCTCCTCGAGTGCGTGGAGATCATCCGGGCGCTGCTACGGGGCGAGGAGGTCAGCCACGACGGGCTGGTGAGCGTGGACCGGGCCCGGCTGTGGACGCTGCCGCCCGAAGAACCGCCCCTGATAGGCGCCGCGTGCAGCACCACCACCGCGGCCTGGTGCGCGCAGTGGGCAGACGGACTGATCACGGTCAACGCCCCGCGCGAACGCCTGCGCGAGATCATCGGCGCCTACCGGGACGCGGGCGGCCGCGGGCCCCTGAACCTCCAGGTGCACCTGAGCTGGGCACCCGACGAGGCCGAGGCGCTCGCCCTCGCGCACGACCAGTGGCGCACCAACGTGCACGCCCCGCCGGCCAGTTGGGACCTCGACTCCGCCCAGCTGTTCGACATCGTCAGCGAACACGTCACCCCCGAGCAGGTCGCGCGCACGGTCGATGTCTCCAGCGACCTCGCCTGGCACGCCGCCCGGCTCCAGGAGTACGCCGACTTGGGCTTCGACGCGGTGATGCTGCACCACGTGGGCCGTGAACAGGCCGCGTTCATCGACGCGTTCGGCGCCGAGGTACTGCCGCAACTGGACATGAGTCGCCCGATCCCCGCCACGGCCAAGGAGTACCGATGCGTCTGACCCGCACATCCGACCTGTGGTGGAAGAACGCGGTGGTGTACTGCCTGGACGTCGAGACCTACCAGGACGGCAACGGCGACGGCATCGGAGACTTCCCCGGACTCACCCAGCGCATCGACCACCTGGTGCGCCTCGGCGTGACCTGCGTATGGCTGATGCCCTTCTACCCCACGCGCGAACGCGACGACGGCTACGACATCACCGACTTCTACGGCGTGGACGAGCGCCTGGGCACCCTCGGCGACTTCACCGAGTTCGTCCGCACCGCACGCGACCGCGGCATCCGCGTGATCGCCGACCTCGTCGTCAACCACACCTCCGAGCACCACCCCTGGTTCAAGGACGCCCGCTCGAGCCGCCACTCCGCCCACCGCGACTGGTACGTGTGGAAGGACGAGCCCCCCAACGACGGCCCCAAGGGCGTGGTCTTCCCCGACGCGGAGGACAGCCTGTGGGAGTACGACCAGGGCAGCGGCCAGTACTACCTGCACCGCTTCTACAAACAGCAGCCCGACCTCAACGTCGCCCACCCCGAGGTCCGTGACGAGATCACCCGCATCATGGGCTTCTGGACCCAGCTCGGCCTGTCCGGCTTCCGGGTCGACGCCGTGCCCTTCCTGCTGGAGACCGACGGACAGACCGACGCGAAACAACTGCCCGACCCACACGAGTACCTCGCCGACCTGCGCGCCTTCCTCGGCCGCCGCAACGGCGAATCGGTCCTGCTCGGCGAGGTCAACCTGCCCTACAACGACACCACCCGCTTCTTCGGCGACCCCTCCTCGGACCGCGGCGACGAACTCACCATGTGCTTCGACTTCATCGCGATGCAGCAGATGTACCTCTCGATGGCACGCCACGACGCCAGGCCGCTGGCCACCGCACTGCGCGAGCGCCCCGAACCACCCCGCGACGCCCACTGGGCCACGTTCGTACGCAACCACGACGAACTCACCCTCGACAAACTCAGCGACAACGAACGCGCCGAAGTGTTCGCGGCCTTCGGCCCGGACAAGGACATGCAGCTCTACGACCGCGGGCTGCGCCGCCGCCTCCCGCCCATGGTCGACGGCGACCGCCGCCGTATCGAACTGGCCTACAGCCTGCTGTTCACCCTGCCGGGCACCCCCGTGCTCTTCTACGGCGAAGAACTC
Source organism: Streptomyces sp. N35 (assembly GCF_016464295.1). NCBI lineage: Bacteria > Bacillati > Actinomycetota > Actinomycetes > Kitasatosporales > Streptomycetaceae > Streptomyces > Streptomyces sp. N35. The sequence continues at coordinate 4,964 of NZ_JAEIMH010000156.1, forward strand.
GGCATGGGCGAGAACCTGGCCGCACACGGCCGCCAGGCCGTACGCACCCCCATGCAGTGGACCCCGCAGAAGGCCGCCGGGTTCTCCACCGCCGAGCCGGACACCTTCCCCAACCCGCTGGTCGACGGCGCGTTCGGCCCCCAGAACATCAACGTCTACACACAGAGCCGCGACGCCGCCTCCCTACTGAGCCGCATGCGCCTGTTCATCGACCGCTACCGGGAGACCCCCGAACTGGCCTGGGGCAACCATCGTGTCCTCACCACCGGCCAGGACGCCGTGCTGGCACACATCTGCCGCGCCGGTGACGCCGCCGTACTGGCCGTACACAACTTCGCCAACCAGCCCCACACCATACGACTGGACCTGGCCGAGACCGCCCCCGGCGCACAGTTGACCGACCTACTCGACGAACAACACACCGCTCTCCAGGCAGCCGAGGACGGCCTGTTCCCCATCGACCTGCCCCCATACGGCTACCGGTGGCTACGCATGGACACCCCGGCGGACGCCCCCGAAACCACCACATCCAACTGACAGCCCCACGACCATCGGCCCCGAGCCATAACCCGGCGCCGCCCCACCCGGGCGCCGCCATACCCAGGTGCCTCCCCACCCGGATATGCCAGCGCCCGGCCAGCTCTGCTACCGGCCCTGCTCCACGACCTGATCAATCGGCCACCTCAGCTTCGACCCACCCCACGGCAAACCCGTCGACAAGCGGACCTCACCTCCAACGGCACCATCATCGAAACCGGCACAGCCTCCTACCGCCTGGCCAGCACCCGAGCCCGCGCCGAGCAGGAAGCCAAGGCCGGCTGATCCTTGCCCTACCAACCTCGACGGTCTGCCGCCCGAGGCCGGCAGACCGTCCTTACCGAACCGAACCGAGCCGTTCCGTCCGGAACGCCCACTCAATCCGCCGTCCGTGAAACGGCCGCTTCGATGCCTGACGCCCGCAGCTTCCGGGCCAGGAACTCCATCTCGGGCATGGTCCCCGCGTACTGCCCGGTCAGGACCTGCTCCAGCACGGCCCGGACGCCGCCCAGGCCGACGCCGAGTTCCGCCCGCAGCACCCGCATCACGGCGGCCTTCCCCGTCGACGGGGCTATCAGCAACCTTGCCCGTCCGTGCTCGCAGAGCAGCCGGCCCCGCAACTCCTCCGGCAGGTCACTGCCACAGACAGCCAGGGCAAACCCACAAGCCTGACACGTCGACTCAACATCCCACCGCAGCGCCTCACCCACCAGCGCCTGAACACCGCACCACTCTGCCTCGGCACCGCATCCCTGGCACACAGCGGAGTACCTGACGGACTCGACCAAGATCGACTTTTCCATAGTCCCACCCCTCAACAGGAGAGGTCAGACGGCAGGCGGCGAACGCCTTTCCGGGACGCCGACACCCCCTGACACCCAAGCCACCTGCCAGGCCACGCTGGTCCATACGATCCCGGCGCCCAACGGCCCTGAGGGGAGGGCGCCATGACCTGACGCCATCTCCTGATGGACATCGACCATCAGCGATGGACACCGACTGGAAGTGGCGACGCCCGTGTACTGCTCCGGGCCAGCCAACGCAGCCTGCCGGACCTTGATCGGCAATGAGTCTTGGCCCCGCCTGCCGGGGATTCGATCTCTTTCGCCTAGGAGGTCTGGGGGTGACAGTCTTGGCGGCTCAGAAAGAGGTGGGAATGACGGAGGCGTCCAGAGAGCAGGTTCGCCGGGCGCTGCTGGAGGAGTTGGAGGAGGGCCAGGTCTGCAGAGGCGTCGTTTCCGCGGTCGAGGGGTTCGGTGCGTTCGTCGACATCGGGGGTCTGGACGGCCTGGTGAACGTGGCCGAGCTGACCTGGGCCCACTTCGAGGCCGTGTCGGACGTCGTGGAGATCGGCCAGGAGGTGACCGTTGTCGTCCTGGGTGTCGACCTGGACCGGGAGCAGTGTGCACTGTCCCTCAAGGCCCTCCATCCAGACCCATTTCCAGAGTTCGCTCGCACCCAGCTCGGTCGTGTCGTCACAGGTCGCGTGGAGAAGCTGGTGAGCATCGGAGCGTTCGTCCGCATCAATGAGTACCGCGCGGGCCTGGTCCCGATGCATGACCTCGAAGCCCGTACTGCTGGCGCCCTGCAGGTTGGCGACGAGGTCACGGTGGAGGTCGCCGCCATCAACCTATGGAAGCGTCGGATTCTGCTGTCCCTGCGCCCATGAGCTCCGCATCTGTTCAGGTCAGAGTGCCGCCGAAGCCGCCTGCCGAGCACGAACGTGAGACAGACGGCAAAGAGTTGGCACCCGTCTCAATGATGTTGCCGCCGAAGGTGACTCTGTCCACGATACTGATCAGCTACCGCATCACCCACCTACTGATCCTGCGCGCCCACCTACTGCCCCAGAGTCGCGGCGCGGGCCGGCCTTGCTGGCTCCACCTACTGCACCTCGACTGCACGTCCTGCGAGAACTACGGGCCCGAAGAGCTGACATCGACGTAGCCGGCCCCCGGCTCTGGTGCGGGCCAGACCTCGATACGGAGCACAGCCACCACCTGAGAGCTCACGTCGCAATCCATGCGTGCGTCGCCTGGTCGGTCGGGGGTAGTGCGGGACATACGGATGCGAGTCCAGCCGGGCGGCCACTCGAAGGTGGTCTTGCCCGGGACCCCGTTCCTGCAGCCCCCAACTGTCAGACGCCCTCGCGATGCGTAGAGCGTCGCCTCAGCTACATGGTCGCACTGTGCGCTGTCGTCGCCCTCCTCTCGTGGCAGAACGACGACGATGACGGCCACACTGCCGTTCTCGGACGCGCCGACCCCCGGAGCGTCGCACGCGACGGCGAGGTACTCAGCCAGGTCCTGGCCCATCGATGGGCCAGGACCTCCGTCTGAATCCGCGTCGTATGCGAAGACTTGAACGGAGCCGGCACCAAGGCGAAACTCTCTCGCTGTCGTCAGCTTGGCAACCAACCATGTGCCGCTGCCAGCCAGCCCGGGAGGGGGTGGTGGAGGCGGTGGCGCCAAATGGACCGTCCACTCTCGAGGGCGTGAGCCGGTGCCGTGCACCGTCGGGCTCCTGCGCCCTGCACACCTTGAGCGCCGCTCCGGATTCGAGCGAGCCCCAGCAGACAACCACAGCACTCCCGGGAGCACGATGACCGTATGGATGGCGCCGGCGATCCACAGGTCCAGAACCACCAACAAGGCCAGCCCGGCTGCTAGCGTGCCGCCGGCGAGGAGAGCTCCCCGGCGCGCTGCTGCCCTGTACGTCTTGGGACCGCTCGATCCGAAGTCGTACCCCTGGAACACGGTACGCACAAGCAGCCACCCGACGAGCACGGCGTCGGCAGGCAGCAGCGCCCAGGCAATGCCGATGTCCACCCACAGCCACACGCCTGTCATCGTCTCGCTGCCGCACTCGGGTGCCATAAGTACCCGTACTCATCACTCAACTACCGGCACTGTCGGGGCACGGGCGCAATTTCCCAGCTCGGTGCAAGTGAACGTCCTCGCCTGTATGAGCGGTCGACTGAATGGTCGTCTATGCCCAGAGCCTAGGGGCGGTGCGTCAGAAGGCCTGGGATTTAACCCGTTTGCAGACATCTCTTGAAGATCGGATCGTGGGGTTCGAGGAGGAGGTCTCCAATGGCTGCACGCCGGTATTCGGAGGAGCTCAAGCGGGACGCGGTCGAGCCGGCGACATCCACCGGCTGGTCGATCAACTCAGTAGCCTGAATTTGGCTGCATAGTCCGCAGATGTCCACCTCGCCGACCAGGTTCGCGTGCACGCACACCGACACCAGCGCACCCTCACGGCCCTAACTGCTGCACCGGGAGAGAACGCCCCATGCACTGACAGCTAGTAACGAGTAGGCCTGACACGGCGGAAGAGACCAAGGTCATGTCTGCGACCACCTGACACACTCCTTATTCATTGCTAGAGCAAATCTGAGCAAGGCGGTTGATCCGTCCAGCAGCGTCTACACACGCGAAATCATCAGAACACCCATTCTCGGATGGCCCTAAAAGGCAATAAAATCATGCCAGTTGGGATAGCATGGGAGAAAAGTAGAATACGACAGAGATGGGGGTGGATTGAATGCCGGACAGGACACATGAGTTCGGGAAGCACGGTGCTCGCGGCGTCAAAGGCAGTGATGCTATCGCACGACAGTTGAACCAGCTCGCCAGTTTCATCGCCACCCCGATCCTTCAACGGCGCGGCCTGATGGCACGGTTGAACTATCTGACCAGGACTCCGCATGCCCGCTAGGCGGCACGTGAGGCCGGCCTGACCGTCACCGAACGCACCCTGAAAGCCTGGCAGCTAGGACGCCGAAAGCCCTCCAGAGCGAACCTGGAGAAGATCGAGGCGGCCTATCGCACGGTGCGTCGGCAGAACGTGGCCCGCTACCTCCTGCAACGCCTCAACAGCCGGGGCGGGACTCGAGTAGAGATCCACCCGTTCAACCAGTCTCAGGTCGACCGCAGGTTCCAACGTGTGCTGGAGTACCGCACTCTGAACATTCGTCAGTGGGACACCATCATCCGCGCTTGGGCCGCCAACGACATCGGCGCCCTGGACGACGCCTGGGTGGATTCGATTGTGGACCTCGGCTCCCAATGGAGACAGTACGAGTATGTATCATCCATCGGATTCGCAGCGTAACGACAGACTCATTAAATCCTTTACCGCACAACAAAATTGACGAACTGTCACAGACAGGGGAGCCCCACCCCTCTCGCTGCGCCTCAGTGAAATCTGCGGAGCAGATTTCACTGAGGAATTCGCGGAGCGAATTCCTCAGGCCGAATCGCGGAGCGATTCGAGCCA
>NZ_JAEIMH010000157.1:0-9623 GCF_016464295.1 Streptomyces sp. N35
CGGCGGTGACCCTTCGCGGGAACGGTGCCATTGCCCGAATGAGCAAGCACCCCACCCCGGCCCCGACCCACAACGAAACCGCAGGCGCGAACCGCACACCGCAGTGACCGCGAGGCATCCGCACCCGGCCCGGACCCAACCGCAGGCGCAAGCCGCACACCCCAGAGACTGCGACGCATCCGCACCCAGGCCCCGACCCGTCATCCGCACCCAGGCCCCGACCCGCAACGAACCGCGCGCGAGCCGCACACCTCAGAGACCGCGACGCATCCCCCAGCCCCGCCGCACCGCACACGCACGCGAGCCTCACGACGAGGAACACCCAGGAAGCAGCACCCGCGGACAGCCGAGGCCTGGGGACGTAGCCCTGAGCGGGGCCCCGGGGGCGGGGGCTCCGGAAAAGGCATGGCACTCTTAGTCCTGCGCAAACAGAACAACACACACAGGTTCGGCGAGGAGCAAACACCGTGCAGCGCTGGCGTGGCTTGGAGGACATCCCCCAGGACTGGGGGCGCAGCGTCGTCACCATCGGCTCCTACGACGGCGTACACCGCGGTCACCAGCTGATCATCGGCCGCGCCGTCGACCGCGCCCGCGAGCTGGGCATCCCGAGCGTCGTCGTCACCTTCGACCCGCACCCCAGCGAGGTCGTCCGCCCCGGCAGCCACCCCCCGCTGCTCGCCCCGCACCACCGCCGCGCCGAGCTGATGGCCGACCTCGGCGTCGACGCCGTGCTGATCCTCCCGTTCACCGCGGAGTTCTCGAAGCTCTCCCCGGCCGACTTCGTCGCCAAGGTGCTCGTCGACAAACTGCACGCCCGCGTCGTCGTCGAGGGCCCCAACTTCCGCTTCGGCCACAAGGCCGCCGGCAACGTCGAGTTCCTCGCGGAGCAGGGCCGTACGTACGACTACGACGTCGAGGTGATCGACCTGTTCGTACGCGGAGAGGCCGGCGGAGGCGACCCGTTCTCCTCCACCCTGACCCGCCGCCTCGTCGCCGAGGGCGACGTCGAGGGCGCCGCCGAGATCCTCGGCCGCCCGCACCGCGTCGAGGGCGTCGTCGTCCGCGGCGCCCAGCGCGGCCGCGAACTGGGCTTCCCCACGGCCAACGTCGAGACCCTGCCGCACACCGCGATCCCCGCCGACGGCGTCTACGCCGGCTACCTGCACGTCGAGGGCGAGGCCATGCCCGCCGCGATCTCCGTGGGCACCAACCCGCAGTTCGACGGCAAGGAGCGCACCGTCGAGGCGTACGCGATCGACCGCGTCGGACTCGACCTGTACGGCCTGCACGTGGCCGTCGACTTCGTCGCGTACGTACGGGGCATGGCGAAGTTCGACTCGCTCGAGCAACTGATCCAGGCGATCGCGGACGACGTCCAGCGCTCGAAGGAACTGCTCGCGGCATAGCCGGGCAGCCGACCGGTCAGGAAGCCCACCGGGCCGGGAAGCACAGCAGCCGACCCGGGCCGTACAACACAGCCGAGAACGCGAAGGGCCCCGCACGAATGCGGGGCCCTTCGGCGTGCATCAGCGGGAGCTCAGCCCGAACTCACCCGAGCCGCAGCCCAATGACACGCCACCTGCCGCTCCCCACCCCCCGAAAGCACCGGCAGCAAGGTGGTCCGGCAGTCGCCGGCGACCCCCGCGCGTTCGGCCTCGCCGGAGGCGAGTACCTGGCAGCGGGCGTGGAAACGGCAGCCGCCCGGGATGCGCGAAGGGTCCGGTGGTTCACCGGTGAGGACCACCGGATCGCCCGGTGCTTCCGGGAGTACGGACAACAGGGCCTGTGTGTACGGGTGTTGGGGCGAGGTCAGGACGTCCTCGACCGTTCCCGTCTCCACGATCCGGCCCAGGTACATCACCGCCACCCGGTCCGCGATGTTCCAGGCGAGGCCCAGGTCATGGGTGACGACCAGCGCCGAGAGCCCCAGCTCCGTCCGGAGCGAGAGCAGCAGCGCGAGGATCTCCCCGCGTACGGAGGCGTCGAGGGACGCCACCGGCTCGTCCGCGACGATCAGTTCGGGATCGAGGACGAGCGCGCCCGCGATGACGACGCGCTGCCGCTGGCCGCCCGACAGCTCGTGCGGATAGCGCAGGAAGAAGCGCTCGGGCGGGCGAAGGCCCGCCCGCGCCAGGGCGCCCGCCACCGCCTCGCGTTCGTCCCCCGCGTACCCGTGGATGCGCAGCCCCTCCGCGACCGCGTCGTACACGGTGTGCCGTGGGTTCAGCGACCCGCTGGGGTCCTGCAGCACGAGCTGTGCGCGCTTGCGGTAGGCCTTGAGTGCCTTTCCGCGATACGTCAACGGGGCGCCGTCGAAGAGCACTTGGCCGGACGTCGGCGGGACCAGGCCGAGCAGCGAGCGGGCGAGGGTCGTCTTGCCGCAGCCGGACTCGCCGACCAGCGCCACGATCTCGCCGCGCCGGATGTCCAGGTCGACCCCGTCGACGGCCCGCGCCTCGGGCGCGCCGCGCCGTCCGGGGAAGGTCACCCCGAGGCCGGCGGCACTCAGCAAAGCACTCATCGCTCACTCCCCACAGAAGCACCCGAAGCACCCGAAGCACCCGCAGCGTCCGCAGCGCCCGCAGCGCCCGGAGTATCCGAGCCGTCTGAGCCGTCCGAGCCGTCCGGATCATCCGAAGCGCCCGGACCAACCGAAGCATCCGAAGCACCCGTACCAACCGAAACATCCGCAGCACCCGGCGCACCCAGCGCCCCCGCACCTTGGATGTGCACACAAGCCGCCCGCCGCAACTCCCCGGCATCCACCAGCACTTGGTCCTCCACCGCACACGGCTCCAACGCCACCGGACACCGCGGATGGAAGGTGCACCCGGTCGGCAGATCGGAGGGATCCGGCGGATCCCCGGGCAGCCCGCGCGGCGCGAACCGCGACGTCGGGTCCCCGATCCGGGGGAACGCCGCCGACAGCGCCTTGCCGTAGGGGTGCTGGGCGTCCTCGTACACCTGCTGAGCAGGTCCCTCCTCGACCACGCGCCCCGCGTACATGACCGTGAGCCGGTCGCAGGTGTCGGCGAGGACCGCCAGGTCATGGCTGATCATGATGAGACCGAGGTCCTGCTCGGCCACCAACTCCTCGATCAGGCGCAGGATCTGCGCCTGGATCATCACGTCGAGCGCGGTCGTCGGTTCGTCCGCGATGATCAGATCCGGCGCGCACGCGAGCGCCATCGCGATCATCACGCGCTGCCGCTGCCCGCCCGACAGCTCATGGGGATACGCCTCGGCGCGCGCGGCCGGAAGGCCCACGTGTTCGAGCAGCTCGGCGACCCGTTCCCGCACCTTCCCGGCGGGCGTCGTCCGGTGCAGCCGGATCGGCTCGGCGATCTGGTCGCCGATACGGTGCACCGCGTTCAGCGAGTGCATCGCGCCCTGGAAGACGATCGACGCCCCCGCCCAGCGCACCGCCCGCAGCCGGCCCCACTTCATCGCGAGGATGTCCTCGCCGTCGAGCAGGATCTGCCCGGTCACCTTGGTGCCGACTGGCAGCAGTCGAAGCAGCGCGAGGGCGAGTGTCGACTTGCCGCAGCCGGACTCGCCCGCGATGCCCAGCTTCTGCCCGGCGTCCACCGTGAGGTCGACGCCGCGTACCGCCTGGGCGCCATTCGCGTATGTGACATGCAGGTCACGTACCTCCAAGAGGCTCAACGGGCCACCCCCAGCCTGGGATTGAGAACGGATTCGACCGCGCGCCCGCACAGCGTGAACGCCAGCGCCACCATCGCGATGGCGAGTCCGGGCGGCGCGAGATACCACCAGTGTCCGGCGCTCACGGCGCCGGCCTCGCGCGCGTCCTGCAGCATCCCGCCCCACGAGGTGATGGTGGGATCGCTGAGCCCGAGGAACGCGAGCGTCGACTCGGTGAGGATCGCGCTGGAGATCACCAGCGTGGTCTGCGCGAGGACGAGGGGCATCACGTTGGGCAGCACGTGCCGCAGCATGATGTGCCCGTGCCCGCCGCCGAGAGCGCGCGCCCTTTCGATGTACGGGCGGGACTCGACGGCCAGGGTCTGGGCGCGGACGAGGCGAGCCGTGGTCGGCCAGGTCGTGACGCCGATCGCGAGGATCACCGTCCACATGGAGCGGTCCATCACGGTCGCGAGGGCGATGGCGAGCACCAGCGTCGGCATCACCAGGAACCAGTCGGTGACCCGCATGAGGACGGTCGCGAACCAGCCCTTGAAATGCCCGGCGACGATCCCGACGACGGTGCCGATCGCCACGCACAGGAAGGCGGCGAGGAGACCGACCGTCAGGGAGACACGGGAGCCCCAGACCAGCAGGGCGAGGACGCTGCGGCCGAACTGGTCGGTGCCGAGCGGGAATTCACCGCTCGGATCCTCCATGGCCTGGCCCGGAGCATCCGTCACGGACTCCGAGTCGGCGCCCACGAGCAGCGGCGCGCCGAGCGCGATCAGAGCGATCAGCGCCAGGGCGGCGAGGCCCCAGAGCCCGCTCCTGTGCGTGCGGTACTCCTTCCAGAAGCGCCCGAGCGACTGGCGCATGCGGGCCGCCTTGAGCGCCCGGGGGCTCTTCGCGGCGACGGCCTTGGTCAGAGGTTCGGCCGGGACCGGGGATTCGGTGGTCAGCGGCGGCTTGGCGGTCATCGGCCCACCCGGGGATCGAGCAGCGGATACAGCACATCGGCCAGTGTGTTGGCCAGGATCACCGCGGCGGCGAAGAGGAAGAACAGCGCCTGCACCAGCGGCAGGTCAGGGCCCGCGAGCGCCTCGTAGAAGAGACCGCCGAGCCCCGGCCAGGAGAACACCGTCTCGACCAGGATCTGTCCGGCGACCACATGCCCGAGGTTCACGAACATCAGCGTGAACGTGGGCAGCATCGCGTTCGGTACGGCATGCCGACGCCGTACGACATCGTCGCGAAGTCCCTTGGCCCGCGCGGTCGTCAGATAGTCGCTGCCCATCTCGTCGAGCAGCGAGGAGCGCATCACGAGCAGGGTCTGCGCGTAGCCGACCGCGACCAGCGTGATGACCGGCAGGACCATGTGGTGCGCGACATCGATGATGTACGCGAATCCGCTCTCGCTGCCGGATTCGAGACCGCCGGTCGGGAAGAGCCCGGGAATGGGACCCACACCGACGGAGAAGACGATGATGAGCAACAGCCCGAGCCAGAAGGACGGTACGGAGTACAGCGTCAGGGCCAGGGCGCTGTTGAAGCGGTCGCCCTTACCGCCGTGCCGCCAGGCCGATCGCGTACCGAGCCAGAGGCCGAGTGCGGTGAAGAGGATGAACGCGGTACCGGTGAGCAGCAGCGTCGCCGGCAGCGCAGCCGTGATCTTCTCCATCACCGGTGCGTGGAACTGGTACGACATCCCGAAGTCGCCGGACAGCGCGTCCCCGATGTAATCCAGGAACTGCTGCCACATGGGCTGGTCGAGGCCGAACTCCCGCCGCAGGTTCTCCAGTTGCTCACTGGAGACCGGGCGGCCGCCCGTCATGTGCTTGACGGGATCGCTGGGAATCAGCCGGAAGAGGAAGAAGCTCGTGACGAGCACGGCGAACAAGGAGATCGCGGCCCCCACGATCTTGCCCGCCGCATAACGCAGATAGGCCTTGGTGTTGCGCGCGCGTGGTCCGCGGCCGGAACGACGCGACCCCCGCGCGCGCTGGCGGCACGCCCGCCTCCGAGCCCGCCGCCTCCCGCGCTGTGCACGAGCGCCGGAGTGCCCTCAGCTGTCATAGGACTCTCGTTCCTCGTGCGGTTTGCTTACCTTGAGTCGGTCCTTGCCCGTGGGACTATTCGCGGTCGTCGGCCGTGGCCGCGCGCCGCCGCGTGAACAGGAACACGGCACCGCCGAGCACCAGCACACCGATCACGATGCCGATCACCACGCCCGTCGAGCCGGAGTCGTCACCGCCGCCCCCGGAGTCCGAGCCGCCGCTGCCCGCGCTCGCCGGCTCCGCCGACCACCAGCTCCAATACCCGTCCTGGCCATAGATGTTGCCGGAGGCCTCGGGCATCGTCTTGATGGACTTGATCTGGTCCGTGCGGTACGCCTCGACCGCGTTCGGGTACGCGATGACGTTCATGTAGCCCGAGTCGTACAGCCAGGACTGCATTTCCTTGACGGTGTCGGCACGCTTGGCCGGGTCGTATTCGGCGGCCTGCTTCTTGTACAGGTCGTCGAACTTCTTGTCGCAGATGAAGTTGTCGGTGGCCGCGCTCTCCTTGGCCTTCTCCGGCAGCGCCGCACAGGTGTGGATTCCGAGCACGAAGTCCGGGTCGGGGTTCACGGACCAGCCGTCGAAGGCGAGGTCGTACTCACCCGCGTACCAGGGAACCGAGACATCGTCGAGGCACTGGACCTCGAGTCCGATGCCCAAGTCGCCCCACCATTCCTTCAGATACTTGCCGATGGCCTTGTCGTTGGGGTCGGTCGCGTGGCACAGAATCCGGAAGTCGAGCGGCTTCCCTTCCTTGTCGACGCGCTTGTCGCCCTTCATCAGATATCCGGCCTCGTCGAGCAGCTTGGCGGCCCGGTCCGGGTCGTACGCGAGCTTCTGATCGCCCTCCGGCTTCCAGAAATACGATTCGAAGCGCGGCGGAATGTAGCCCTCGCCCTCGACGGCGTGCCCCTGGAACACCTTGTCGACGATGGTCTTGCGGTCGACGGAGAGGAACAGCGCCTGACGCACCTTCTGGTCGAGCAGCGCCGGGTGCCCGTCACCGAACTTCTTGCCGTCCTTCGTCTGCGCCCCCGGGTTGGTGGCGATGGCGAAGAAGCGGCGGCCCGGCCCCTCGTTGACCTTGATGTTCTTCTCGCCCTTGAGGCTTGCGGCCTGAGCGGGCGTCAGCGCGGGCGAGCCGGCGACGAAGGACACCTCGCCCTTCTTGAGGGCGGCGACGGCGGCGTCCTGGTCCTTGTACGTACGGAAGACCAGCTCGTCGAACTTCGGCGCCCCGCGCCAGAACTCCTTGTTGGCCTTCAGCTTCACGTACTGATCGGTCTTGTACTCGGTCAGCGTGAAGGGGCCGTTGCCGACGATCGGGAACTTGTCGTCGTTGTTGAACTTCGAGAAGTCCTTGACGTCCTTCCAGATGTGCTCGGGCACGATCGGGACGTCCAGGGAGACCATCGTCGCCTGCGGCGTCTTGAGCTCGATCACGAGCTCGGTGTCGCTGGGCGCGGTGACCTTCTTGAAGTTCGAGGTGAAGCTGCCGTTGGCCTGCGCGGCGTTCGGGTCGCTCATCATCTTGTTGAACGTGAACGCCGCGTCCTTGGCGGTCGCCGGCTTCCCGTCCGACCACTTGGAGTCGTCGCGGATCGTGTACGTCCACGTCAGCTTGTCCGCCGAGGACTTCCACTCCGTGGCGAAGCCCGGGATGGTCTTGTTGTCCTTGGGGTCGTAGTTGGTCAGGTACTCGTACATGAGCCGGTGGATGCTCGTGCTGACCAGCCGCTGAGCCAGGAACGGGCTCAGCGAGTCGACGCTCTGCGCGAGCGCGACCGTGAGGGTCTTGCCGTCGGCCTTGGCCTTGGCCGGCTGGGCTTGCTGGGCCTGGGCCGGTGCCTCGGCGGGCGCTGCGGGCGCGGCCGGCGCTGCGGCCAGTCCGGCCGTCAGGGCGAACGCGGCGACACCGGAGGCCAACAGGTACCGACGCCTGCGCCGGGCGGGCGGTGGTGATTCGAACTGCGGGGCGTGGTGATCTCTTACGTTCATGGGTCGGTGACCTCGCGTCATCGCTCGCATGGAAACGGCAGGAACAAGCGCCGAAGGGTCTGAGTGGTCTGTGTGTCTATCAGCGGTGGTCTAAACATGTCAACGGTCGCCGTTAGGGGGCTTGGCCTGCAGGAACGACCTTGAGCGGATAGGGAGTTGAGGACCTTGGGAGCGGCATTGGTCTAGTCACGTGAAAGTGCTGGTCGGTTCCTCCGCTACGCCGTATGTGTGCTGTTGAGGCTCACCGCTTCCCAACGCCGAGCGGCCGCACACCTGGCGTCGATCGCCAGATGTACGGCCGCGTGGTTGTCGCGTGCTGTCAGGTCACGCCTGAGGCGGCATGCCTCCGGGCGGTACGGGGCCGAGCTCGGGGCCCGGGGTCTGCCCCTGCCCCTGGGCGGGCGGCAGCTGCGGAGCGTGCGGCGGGGCCTGCTGCGGGGTCTGCTGCGGGTTCTGCTGCCAACCCTGGGGGACGCCACCGGAGTTGGGCGCCCCGGCCCCGGCCTGCGGGGGCTGCTGTTGCGGATAGGGCTGCTGGCCCCCGTACGGCTGCTGCTGTGGCTGCTGTTGCGGGTAGGGCTGACCGGGCGTCGGCTGGCCGGGCATGGGCTGGCCGGGGATCGGCTGACCGGGAGCGGCCTGCTGCCCCGGCAGCGGAGGTGCCATGTGCGGCGGCATGCCCGTCCCGTTCTGCGTCCACAGCCCCTGCTGCTGCTGTGCGCGCGCGAAGTCCTCCGCCACCATCGCGGAGAGCGTGAAGTACGCCTCGCGCGTGCGCGGCCGCATCATGTCGAGGTCGACCTCGGCGCCGGCCGACAGATGCTCGTCGAAGGGCACCACGACCACACCGCGGCAGCGCGTCTCGAAGTGCTGCACGATGTCATCGACCTTGATCATCTTGCCGGTCTCGCGGACCCCCGAGATCACCGTGATCGACCGCGAGACCAGGTCCGCGTATCCATGCGCGGAGAGCCAGTCCAGGGTCGTCGACGCGCTGCTCGCACCGTCGACCGACGGCGTCGAGATGATGATCAACTGGTCGGCGAGATCGAGGACTCCACGCATGGCGCTGTAGAGCAGACCCGTACCGGAGTCGGTGAGGATGATCGGGTACTGCTTGCCGAGTACGTCGATCGCCCGCCGGTAGTCCTCGTCGTTGAAGGCCGTCGAGACCGCCGGGTCCACATCGTTCGCGATGATCTCGAGCCCGGACGGCGCCTGCGAGGTGAAACGGCGGATGTCCATGTACGAGTTGAGATACGGGATCGCCTGGACGAGATCCCGGATCGTGGCACCCGTCTCGCGGCGCACGCGACGGCCGAGCGTGCCGGCGTCCGGGTTGGCGTCGATCGCAAGGATCTTGTCCTGCCGCTCGGTCGCGAGCGTCGCGCCCAGCGCGGTGGTCGTGGTCGTCTTGCCCACACCGCCCTTGAGCGAGATCACCGCGATCCGGTAGCACGAGAGCACCGGCGTCCGGATCAGGTCCAACTTCCGCTGCCGCTCGGCCTCTTCCTTCTTCGCTCCGAGCTTGAAGCGGGAGGCGGTGCCCGGCTGGCGGCTGCTCTTGGCCTTCTGCTTCCGGTTGATCAGCCGGTCCGAGGACAGCTCGACCGCGGCCGTGTAGCCGAGCGGCGCGCCACCCGTGACCTGCGGCTCGCGCTGGTCGTGCGTGACGGGCTGCGGCCAGGCGGCGCCTGCGCGCGGGTCCATGGGGGGCATGGGCTGGCCGGGCTGCTGCTGGCCGGGCTGTTGCCCCGGCTGAGGCTGCGGCGCGTGCGGCGCGTGCGGTGCCTGGGGTGCGGTCGGGGCGGGCAGGTTGGCGCCCGGGGGTGTGGTGCCCGGCTGCGGGAAGCCGTAACCGGCCTGTGCGGGCTGGGAGTTGGGGGCCGGGGCCTGCGGGGCCTGCGGGGCCTGCGG
>NZ_JAEIMH010000158.1:0-9048 GCF_016464295.1 Streptomyces sp. N35
GGGCCGACGAGGCCAGCTGGCGGCAGGCCGCCGGCGTACGTCCGACGATCCGCGCCACTTCGGCGAAGGGGTACCGGAAGACGTCGTGCAGGACGAAGGCGACCCTCTCGGCCGGCGTCATCGCCTCCAGAACCACGAGGAAGGCCATGCCGACCGACTCGTCGAGGGTGACCCGGTCGGCCGGATCCGCTGCGGCGCCCCCTGCCCGCGCCGTGCCCCACTCGGTACCGTCGGGCAGCGGCTCGGGGATCCACTCGCCCACGTACGTCTCCCGCCTTGCCCGCGCCGAACCGAGCAGATCGAGGCAGACGCGGCTGGTCACCGTCGTGAGCCAGGCGCCGGGGGAGGAGACGGCCTCCCGCCGGGCGTGCGTCATCGCGTACCACCGGGCGTAGGCCTCCTGTACGGCGTCCTCGGCGTCGGCCAGGGAACCGAGCAGCCGGTAGGCGATGTTGGTCAGCCGGCGCCGTTCACCGATGACACCGCTCAATCCCGGATCGCCCGGCCCGTACCCCGTCCCCGCGCTGCCCGGCCCGTACCCCGTCCCCGTGCCGCCCGGCCCGTACCCCGTCCCCGTGCTGCCCATCCCGTCACCCGTCCCGTCGCCGCGGTTGCCGTCCTCCCTTCGACGAGACAGCGCTCGCAGATGTGACGCGGCCGCCTCGCCTCACATTCCGGCGGGCCGCGTTGTCGTACTGGTGAGGACCGCACACGACCACCCACCGCCACGCAGGAGGCGCCATGTCCACCACCGTTCCGGCCACCCCGTTCACCTCGCCGGCTTCCCCCGCCGGCCTGGAGCGGACCGCCGCGGCGCTGAAGGAGCGCAACTTCGCCGCCGAGATCCTCGACGACGGCGCCGCCGCACGCGATCGCGTCCGCGACCTCATCCCGCAGGGCGCCACCGTCTTCACCGGCGCCAGTGAAACCCTCCGCCTCACGGGCATCGACGACGACATCAACAACAGCGGACGCTACGACTCGGTCAAGGCGCGCAGCAGGTCCATGGACCGCTCCACTCAACTGACCGAGATGTGGCGGATGATCGCGGCCCCCGACGTCATCGTCGGCAGCGTCGCCGCGGTCACCGAAACCGGCTCCCTGGTGGCCGCCTCGGCCAGCGGCAGCCAACTCGCGGGCTATGCGGGCGCGGCACCCCGCATGATCCTCATCATCGGCGCACAGAAGGTGGTCCCCGACCTCCCCACGGCGTTGCGCCGCGTCGAAGACCACTGCCTGCACCTGGAGAACGAACGCGCCCTGGAGGCCTACGGAGTCCCCAGCGCCTTGAACAGACTCCTCATCCTCAACGCCGAACCCCACCCCGGCCGCGCCACGATCCTCCTGCTCCGCGAGCCGCTCGGCTTCTGAGGAAGCCTTCACTCGCTCAAATGCCTGCTAGCGCGCCACCGACCTCCGGCTCACCGGAAAGTCGAAGTAAGTCTCCGGAAAAACCTCCGGCTTGTACGTGAAGTGCCACCACTCCTCCGGCAGATTCACGAACCCGACCGCACTCAACGTCCCCCGGAGCAGATCCCGATTGGCGCGCTGCTCTCCGGTGATCCGCGGATCGTCCGTGTGGGACAGCGTGTCAAAGCAGTCGTAACCCGTGCCCATGTCCACCGAACTGTCCGGGAATCGCCTGTCCACCGGCGCGAAGCACGGAACCAGCGGCTCGCCCGGCACATACGGCCGCGTCGGCGGCGCGGGCAGCTTCACGATGGTGAGGTCGACCGTGGAACCCCGGCTGTGTCCCGACTTCTCGGCGATGTAACCGTCCGCGAAGAGACGGGACTTGTCGACGTTCGGATAGAACTCCGCCTTCATCCGCTCGTCGTCCAGATCCTCGGCCCACCGTACGAAGTGATCCACCGCCCGCTGCGGCCGGTAGCAGTCGTACACCTTCAGCGAGTACCCCTGCTTCAGGAGCCCTCGCTGAGCCTTGCGCAGAGCGAGCGCGGCCGGCTTCGTCAGGATGCAGACCGGCTGGCGGTAGCCGTCGATGCGCTCACCGACGAAGTTGTGCGCCGTCGTGTAGCGCATCTCGTGCAGGATCGTCCGGTCCACCCGGTCGAGCGCCACGAACTCCTCGGGCGCCTTGGGCTCCGGCTCGGCACCGGCCGTGGCCGGCGCCGCCGTCACGGTGAGCAGGGCGGCAGCGGCGACGGCGAGGGTGCGCCACACAGTGCGCGTACGCGAAAGACGAGTCATGGCCCCTCCGTCTACCAGTCGGATGGGGCGCATGGGAAGGGTGAGCCCAAGACGGGCGAGTCGGACCCCAAGGCGGGCGAGTCGGACTGGGCAAGGTGAGCCCAAGACGGGCGAGTCAGGCGACGGGGGTAGGCGGCCGCACGGGCGTGTCGGCGTTCCGCTACAGTCCCGCCCGTGCCCGAGCCTGTATCCTCCCCCGCCAAGTCCGCCCAGGACTCCCACTGTTCGAGCTGCGGCGCTCCCTACACGGACGTCTCCGGCTGGCCCCGAACCTGCTCTGTCTGCGGCGCCGTCGCGTACCGCAATCCGCTTCCGGTTGCCGTCGCACTGCAGCCCGTCCACGACACGGAAGGCATGGGCCTGCTCGTCGTCACGCGCGGAATCGAGCCCGCCCGCGGCCAACTCGCCCTGCCCGGCGGCTTCGTCGATCACAACGAGGACTGGCGGCACGCGCTGGTACGGGAGTTGCGCGAGGAGACCGGCATCGAAGCAGACGAACGCGACGTCCGCCTCGCCGACGCCCTGAGCTCCCCGGACGGCCACCTCCTCCTCTTCGGTGTCCTGCCGCCCCGCCCCGCGGCGGAGCTCCCGCCCTTCGCGCCGACCGACGAGACCACCGCCCGCTCCCTTCTGCGCGCCCCGTCCGCACTCGGCTTCCCCCTCCACACGGTGGCGGCCGCGGCATGGTTCGAGGGGCGCTACGCGTAAGGGAGCCAGCAAGGAATGTAAGGGTCCCTGTCACTGTGCGCCCCTATACTCGCCCGCATGGATCCGATCACCATCCGCCGAGCCGTACCGACCGACGCCCCAGCGCTCACCAGCCTCATGCTGGCGTCGAGCGCGTACGAAGGGACGTACGCCTCGATCCTCGAGGGCTACCGCGTGACCCCCGACTACGTGGCGCGCCACCGCGTGTTCCTCGCCGAGGACCCGCAAGGCGCGCCACTCGGCTTCTCCTCGCTCCTCTGCGATCCGCCCGAGCTCGACCTGGCCTTCGTCGCCGACGAAGCCCAGGGCAGCGGCGTCGGGCGTCGCCTGATCACACACATGCTCAACGAGGCACGCGCAGCGGGCTTTTCGGGCGTACGTGTGGTCTCGCACCCGCCATCGGAGGGCTTCTACCGCGCGATGGGAGCGCACCGCACCGGCACGCTCCCGCCCAGCCCGCCGAAGGTGACCTGGGAGCGCCCGGAGCTGTGGTTCACCATCGAGGACCCGGCCCTCACACCCCCCGTACCCGCACCCTCTGGGTGACCTCCTCCACACCCGCGTCCGTCTCCCGAACGACCACCACCCGGTCGTTCTTCCACCGCGTCACATAGCGCTCGACTTCGGCACGCTCCCAGCCGTCCCCGGGATCGCGCACGACAAGCCCGCCGCCGGTACGCCCCCGCAGCGGCGCCCACACCTCCAGCTCGAGCTCCCCGTCCTCACCGCGCACCGGCACCACCGTCCCGGCCCGCGCGAGCACCGGGATCCGGGACGGGGGAGCGTCGAGAAGCACCTGTCCCGGCCCGTCATAAGCGCGCTCACCGACGGTGTCGTACCACCGCCCCCGTGGCAGCCGCACCGCCCGCCGGTCGGCACCGGGCTCGAACACCGGCGCCACAAGCAGCGCGTCCCCCAGCAGGAACGCATCGTCGCAGTCCCGCAGCGCCCGGTCCTCCGGCGCCGACCACCACAGCGGCCGTACATACGGAGCACCCGTGCGCGCCGCGAGCTGGGAGAGCGTCACGAAGTACGGATGCAGCCGGCGCCGCTCCTCCAGCGCCGCCCGCGCATGCGCGAGGACCTCATCCCCGTACACCCAGGGCTCACGCCGGCCGGCATGCATCGCCGAGTGCGTACGGAACAGCGGCAGCCACGCCCCCAGCTGGAACCACCGCAGATACAGCTCCGCGGTCGGCTGCCCGCTGAACCCGCCCACATCAGGCCCCGAATACGGAATCCCGCACAGCCCGAGACCGAGCACCAGAGCCAACGAGGCCCGCAGCCCCGCCCAGCTGGTCTCCACATCCCCGGACCAGCTTCCGCCGTAGCGCTGCAACCCCGCCCAGCCCGAGCGTGAGAACAGGAACGGCCGCTCCTGGGGCCGCAGTTCGCACAGCCCTTCGTACGCGGCCCGGGCCATGCACAGCCCGTAGACGTTGTGCGCCTCGCGATGATCACCGCCCCGCCCGTCCAGCGCGTGCCGCGCCGACCGCGGCAGCGACGGGTCACCGAAAGCGGCGAACGACACCGGCTCGTTCATGTCATGCCAGAACCCGGAGAACCCCTGCCCGAGCCGCTCGGCGTACTGCCGGCCCCACCAGGCCCGCACATGCGGCGCGGTGAAATCCGGGTAGACCGACTCACCCGGCCACACCACACCCCGTACGCGCCGGCGCTTCGCATCCCGTACGAACGCGTCCTCGGCCCTGCCCGAGTCGAACAGGGCACGGCCCGGCTGGGCCTTGACCGCGGGGTCGACGATCGACACGAGCCGCGTCCCCTGCTCCCGCAACTCATCCGCCAGCGCGGGCAGTTCCGGGAAGTTCTCGCGATCGACCGTGAACACCTGATGCGCGTCATAGTGATCGATATCCAGGTGTACGGCGCCGAGCGGCAATCCCCGCTCCTGATACCCGGCCACCACGCGGCGGACCTCCGTGGCCGACCCGAACCCCCACCGCGCGTGCTGATACCCGAGCGCCCAGGCCGGCGGCACCGCGGGCGCCCCCGTCAGCGCCGCCCACGCGTGCAGCACCCGGGCCGGCGTCCCGACCGCCACCCAGCAGCGCAACGGGCCACCGTCCACGCGCAGTTCGGTCGTCCCGGGCCGGTCATGCCCCGAACCGGCCCCCTCCTCGCCCTCGCGCAGGGTGACGGATCCGTCCCAGGAGTTGTCGTGGAAGACCAGATGCGTCCCCGCGTCCGCGACCACCAACTGCACCGGCATCGTCAGATACAGCGGATCGTCACCGGGCGCGAAGGACCCGCCGGGATCGGTGTTCCACAGCCGATACGTGCCGTCCGCAAGGCGCGGCCCCGCCGCCCGCCCGCCGAGCCCGAAGAACCGCGCGTCGGCCCCCACTTCGGACCGCTGTACCCACCGCGCACCGCTCCCGTCCCCGCCCGCCGGCTCCCACCAGCGCGGCGGCAGATCCCGCCGCAGCACCACGCCGCCCGGGGTGCGCACCTCGACCGTGCCGTGCCGGGACACCACGACCATGACCCGCTCCGACACCACCCGCCAGCCGCCGTCCTTGTCGGGCTCCAGGAACGCCCGTGGATCCGGCTCGGGCCGTGGACCCGACAGCGCGTACGAGGGCTCGGGACCCGCACCGTCCCAGCCCCAGAACACGGCGCCGCCCCCGGTCACACACACCCGCAGCTCGGACCGCGCGAACCGCACGACACCCCCGCCAGGCCCCGGCTCGACCCCGGTCACAGGCCCCGGCACCCGCGCCCTCTCCGCCCCGCGCCGCGGCAGCCCGGCCGAGTCGGCCCGCTGCCTGCGCCAGGCCGCGCGCACCGTCCGCAGGCTCTGCGCCGCGCCCACCATGCCGACCGCTCGTACGGATCGCACCAGATCGTGACCGTTCATGCGGCTCACCCTGCCACCGCCGCGACCGCGCACAGGGGGCGTTCAACTGCCGTTCACCCGGGGCGGGAGCACATCTTCACGCATCCGCCGCCGATGGTGATGCTGTGGCGCACCACCACCCCCTCGCGCCCCTGAATCCGCGGACGTGTGGGAGACCACTATGGTGCGGAAGTCGATCACGTGGCATCGTCCCTGTCAGCCGCACATCGTCCGCCCGACCCGGTACGGGTGCGGTCCACGCCCACCGCGTCCACACCGCGTACCGCTTGGGAGCCGCACGATGTCCACCGCCGCACCGACCCCCCTGTGGCAGCCCGACGAGGCCCGGATCTCCACAGCCCGGATCACCCGTTTCCAGAGCTGGGCCGCCACCCGTCACGGCGCACCGGCGGAGGGCGGATACGAGGCCCTGCACCGGTGGTCGGTCACGGAGCTCGAGTCGTTCTGGCAAGCCGTCGTCGAGTGGTTCGACATCCGCTTCTCCACGCCGTACGAGCGCGTCCTCGGCGACCGTTCGATGCCGGGCGCCGAGTGGTTCCCGGGCGCCACCCTCAACTATGCGGAGCACGCGTTGCGCGCGGCCGCGGACCGCCCCGACGATTCCGCGCTGCTGTATGTGGACGAGACACATGAGCAGACCCCCGTGTCCTGGGCCGCGCTGCGCCGCCAGGTCGGCTCCCTCGCCGCGGAACTCCGCGCCCTCGGCGTACAGCCCGGCGACCGCGTCAGCGGCTATCTGCCGAACATCCCGCAGGCCGTCGTCGCGCTCCTCGCCAGCGCGGCCGTCGGCGCGGTGTGGACCTCCTGCGCCCCGGACTTCGGTGCCCGCAGCGTCCTCGACCGCTTCCAACAGGTAGAGCCCGTCGTCCTGTTCACCGTCGACGGCTACCGCTACGGCGGCAAGGAGCACGACCGCCGCGAGACGGTCGCCGAGCTCCGCGGCGAACTGCCCTCCCTGCGCGCGGTGGTCCACATCCCGCTCCTGGGCACCGAGGCGCCCGAAGGCGCACTCGAATGGTCAGCCCTGACCTCGTCCGACACCGAGCCGGTCTTCGAGCAGGTCCCCTTCGACCACCCCCTATGGGTCCTCTACTCCTCCGGCACCACCGGCCTGCCGAAGGCGATCGTCCAGTCCCAGGGCGGCATCCTCGTCGAGCACTTCAAGCAGCTCGGCCTGCACTGCGACCTCGGCCCGGAGGACCGCTTCTTCTGGTACACCTCCACCGGCTGGATGATGTGGAACTTCCTCGTCTCCGGCCTCCTCACCGGCACCACGGTGATCCTGTACGACGGCAGCCCCGGCTATCCCGAGACCGGCGCCCAGTGGGCCATCGCCGAGCAGACCGGCGCGACCCTCTTCGGCACCTCCGCCGCGTACGTCATGGCCTGCCGCAAAGCCGGTGTGCACCCCGGCCGCGACCACGACCTCTCCCGTATCCAGTGCGTCGCCACCACCGGCTCCCCGCTCCCGCCCGACGGCTTCCGCTGGCTGCACGACGAGGTGCGCGAAGACCTCTGGATCGCCTCGGTCAGCGGCGGCACCGACGTCTGCTCCTGCTTCGCCGGCGCCGTCCCCACCCTCCCCGTGCACATCGGCGAACTCCAGGCCCCCTGCCTGGGCACGGACCTCCAGTCCTGGGACCCGCAGGGCAAGCCCCTCATCGGCGAGGTCGGCGAACTCGTCGTCACCAACCCCATGCCGTCCATGCCGATCCACTTCTGGAACGACCCGGACGGCACCCGCTACCACGACAGCTACTTCGACACGTACCCCGGCGTCTGGCGCCACGGCGACTGGATCACGCTCACCGACCGCGGCTCGGTCGTCATCCACGGCCGCTCCGACTCCACCCTGAACCGCCAGGGCGTCCGCATGGGCTCCGCCGACATCTACGAGGCCGTCGAACGCCTCCCGGAGATCCGCGAATCCCTCGTCATCGGCATCGAACAGCCCGACGGCGGCTACTGGATGCCG
Organism: Streptomyces sp. N35; assembly: GCF_016464295.1. Taxonomy (NCBI): domain Bacteria; kingdom Bacillati; phylum Actinomycetota; class Actinomycetes; order Kitasatosporales; family Streptomycetaceae; genus Streptomyces; species Streptomyces sp. N35. Next base: position 7,773 of record NZ_JAEIMH010000158.1, read on the forward strand.
CTCTTCGTGCACCTCGCTCCCGGCGCGGTCCTGGACGACGACCTCCGTACGCGGATCAAGCAGACCATCCGAGAACAGCTCTCCCCGCGCCACGTCCCCGACGAGATCATCGAGGCCCCCGGCGTTCCGCACACCCTCACCGGCAAGCGCATCGAGGTCCCGGTCAAGCGACTCCTCCAGGGCACCCCCCTGGACAAGGCGGTCAATCCCGGCTCGGTCGACAGCCTGGAACTCCTCCAGTTCTACGCCGACTTGGCCCGCGAACGCCGCTGACCTGCAGCGCTTCCCCCTCGATCACTGTTGTCAGTGCCACCGCTTACGGTGAGTGAGCACGGACCGACTGTGTTCAGGGGGAAGCATGGCGCACACCAAGCAGGACACGATGCGGCGCGCACTGCGCCGCGAGATCGCCGGCACGATCGGCGTCCTCACCGACAACGTGGACTTCGAAGCGATGCGGCACTACCGCAGCTTCGCCTTCGACGACCACGGCGAGTATCTCCGGCAGGTCGAAGGCCTGCTGAAAGCACGCGACGCCCAGGGCAGACACACCACCCTGGCCCTCTTCGACCCGGAGGAGTACGAGGAGTTCTGCGCCGCAGCCGACCTCGACCCCGACCGTGCGGCGAGCCGCACCTTCTTCACCGCGGACCTCGCGGCCGCCGGCGCCACAGTCCCCTTTGACGGCAGCTCACTCGACACCCTCGTACCCGCACTGATCGAGGAGGCAGTCCGCCGGTCCACCTGGGAGTACGCCGGCTCCGTCCTCGCCGGCATCGGGGAGTGCGCCGGGTGCGGCGAGGACATCGGCCGCGCCGCCTTCGCGCTGGCCGCCCGCCTGCTGACCCGCGTCCTCGACAGCGTCGGCCACGGCGCCCACCACCTGGTGTGCAGCGCCTCCCTGCCCACACATGACCTGACCGCGGCCCTGCACACCTCCGCGGACCCGGACGGACGTATCGATCTGGACGAGCAGGAAGCCATGGAATTCGCCTCGGTCCTGGCTGTCGCCCTCGCGACCCGGAGCGCGGGCGGCCTGGTAGCGCGCTCCAGCACCCCCGACACCCGCGACCGGGTCCAAGGCTGGCGCCTGCAGGGAGAGTTGCTCATGCCGCTCACCGCGGCCGAGGTGTTCGACGCGTACTGCACCGACATCTACTCCGGAGAGCCGCTGCCCCCGGAATCCGGCGTCGACTACTGCGCGGCACCGGACCTGGGGCCATTCGAGGGGCACACGCACCGATGTACGCCGATGGGGCGCCCCACCTCACGGTGG
>NZ_JAEIMH010000159.1:0-8230 GCF_016464295.1 Streptomyces sp. N35
GGGGGGCGGGGGCAGGGGGGGGGCCCCGGGGGGGGGGGGAGGAGCCCCCCGCGGGGGCGCCCGCCGCGCTCGGCGAGAACGCCGTCGGTGTCGGCGCCGACAATGCCGATCCGGCCACCGCGCAGCGTCTGATCGGCACCGCGCGTGAGCGCTTCGGACGCTTCGACGGCATCCTCATCAGCGTCGGGGGGCCGGCCCCCCGCCCGGCCGCCTCCAACACCGACGAGCAGTGGCAGGCAGCCTTCGACTCCGTCTTCCTCGGCGCGGTACGGCTCGCACGCGGCGCGGCGGCGGAGCTCGGCGAGGGCGGTGCGATCGGCTTCGTCCTGTCGGGTTCGGTGTACGAGCCGATCGGCGGCCTCACCATCTCCAACGGACTGCGCCCCGGCCTCGCGGGCTTCGCCAAGTCCCTGTCGGACGAGGTCGGCCCGCGCGGCATCCGCGTCCTCGGCCTGCTTCCCGGCCGGATCGCGACGGACCGCATGCGCCAGCTGGACGGCCTGTCCCCCGACCCGGACGCGGCCCGCGCCGCCAACGAGTCCCGCATCCCGCTCCGCCGCTACGGCACCCCGGAGGAGTTCGGCCGCGTGGCGGCGTTCACGCTGTCGCCTGCGGCTTCGTATCTGACGGGTGTGATGGTGCCGGTGGACGGCGGGGCGCTGCGGGGGTTCTGATCTGACCCTCTCCGGCGACACGATCCGGTGGGGGCGGGGGCGGTTCACATCCTCGAGGGTGGCGCGCCCCTGCCCCCCAGCGGCTCGATGTGCCGCTTCGCCCTCAGCCCCAGTACTGCGTGCGCCCCGTCCGGGCGAGCTGCAGGCAGCGGTGCGGGCCGGGCGGCACCCCATCCCTGTCCGCCGTATTCGGGTCCACCGGATACAGCCACTCCCGCATGGTGTGCCGCCCTCTCCCGTCAGGGCTCCCCGCGCCCATTGAACCGCGCAGGCACGGCAAAGATCCCGGGACCCGACGCACCCTGGACCCGACACACCCGGGCCCTCAACTCACCCGCTGCGCCCGCCTCTTCGCCGCCCCCATCTCCACCTCCGCCGGCAGCCGGTCGAGTCCCGCCGAGTCCCGCGCCGTGGTCAGTGCCTCGTACGTGAGGTGCTGCAAGGTCTCGCCAGGAGCCGCATGCGCCTCGAGGACGAGCCGGACCCGCGCCGAAGGCGCGTTGCGGCGCCCGACGAGCAGCACATCCGCCCGCCCGACCCCGTCCAGCTCCTCCGTGGCGCCGGCCAGTACACCCGCCAGAGCCCGTGCCCGCAGCAGCGCACCCTGCCCGTCCCCGCTGTCCACGAGCACCTCGGTGAGCCGGTTGCGCCGGACCTGGGCGACAAGCGACCACACCATCAGGCCGAACAGCGCGCCCAGCGTCCCGAACACGGCCGGCCACCACCAGGTGTCCTCCCGGAACCGGTCCCGCGCGGACTCGGCGAGCAGCACATCTGCCTGGGCGTCGTGGAACCACCACGACGGCAGCGGCCCGCCAAGACCCGCGATCAGCACGCCGGCGCCCACGACCAGGAGCGCGAGCCCGGCAAGGCCGAGCAGCACCCGGTTGGCTATCCGCAGCATGGCCTCAGCCCTTCCCCGGTCGTGACACCGTCACCGACAGTGCGGGCCCGTCGACCAGGCCGAGGGACTTGATGCCGTCGCCGAGTGCGGTGTCCAAGTCGGCCCGTACCTCGTCGAGTTCACGGAAGTGCGAGACGGCCCGCACATCGACCTTCGACCGGTACACCCGCACGCGCACCGACTGCACGCCGGACACCTCCATCGCCCGGTCCCGCAGGACGAGCGCGGCGGCGCCGCTGTCCAGCCACGCGCGCACGTCGGCGTTGCCGCTGCGCATCGGCAGCGCGGACCGGTGTCCGGGAGCCGCCGCAAGCACCAGGAGCCCGATCCCGAGCACCACGACCACCGCGGCCCCGGCGAGCACCCAGGGATCGTCCAGCGTCCTGACCGCGAGCTCACCGGCGAGCTCCTTGCGCCAGGCCATCGCGGACTCTTCGGCCCGAACCGCCGCGAGGTCGTAGAACAGCAGTCCCGCACCGGCCGCGAGCAGCAGCGCGAGCACCGCCGCGGGGATCCGGCGCACCGACCACAGCCGGCCGCCGTCACCGTCCTCCTCGGGCGTGACCACCGGGCCGTAGCGCGCGGCGGACGCCGACTGGTCGAGCTCGGACTGCGCCCGCTGCGGCACCTCGGCCTTCTCCAGGACGGGCAGGCTCCGTGTCGTGCCCTCGCTCTCGGGACCGGGCGGCGCCGCCCGCCCTTCGGGTCCTTCGCTCATCGTGTCCTCCCCACCGCCTGCGTCCGCACCGGATGCAGCCGCTCCACCTGGACCGCCACCTCGGGCACGGTCATCCCCGCCAACGCCTCTACCCGCTGGGCGACTTGACGACGCACGGCCGCGCACTGGGCGCCGATGTCGCTCGGGTAACCGAGCTCGAGCGTGATGCGCGCCCGCACGACCCGTGCCCGCACGCGCACCGCGGCCTGTGGCGCACCGCCGTCCGGGGGCAGACCCGGGCCGAGCGCTTCACGGGCCGCGTACGCGGCGATCTTCTCCACGACCCGGTCGGCGATGGTGGTCGCGCCACGGTCGCCCGGGGGCACCACCCGCACGCCGGGACTGCCGGACGCGGTCATCAGCGGTGCCGGTCGCCGCGTGACTCGCCGCGGCCGCGGAAGAGATCGCCCAGGTCCAGATCTCCGTCCGCGTACCGCCCGACGAGAAACCCGAGCGCGCCGAGCGCCGCCACGAGCAGGAACGCGCCGAACCCGCCGAAGTACGCGGCGAATCCGAGCGCCATTCCCGCGAGCAGCCCGATCGAAGCCCTGCTCATCGCTCACCCTTCTCATGTCCGCGTCGGTACGTGCCGGGCCTCGGGCGACCGCCTGCGGTCCGCCGACCGTGGCCGGGGCCCACCGCGGGAGGTGTCATTGGAGCCGCGCCTCGTCGTCGTCCTCCTCGTCGGGCAGCTTCACATCGCCGACCGCGATGTTGACCTCGACGACTTCGAGTCCGGTCATCCGCTCGACGGCGGCGATCACGTTCTCGCGTACGGCGCGGGCCACGTCGACGATCGAGACGCCGTAGTCCACGACGATCTCCAGATCGAGCGCCGTCTGCACCTCTCCGACCTCGGCCTTGACGCCCCGCGTCACGGTCTTGGCGCCGGGTACGCGGTCGCGTACGGCGCCGAAGGTCCGCGACAGACCCATCGCGTGCACGCCGACCACATCACGGGCCGCGAGCCCAGCGATCTTCTCGACGACGCCGTCGGCGATCGTGGTGCGTCCCCGTGTCGCGGGATCGCCGCCGCCGCGCTTCTTCACGCCCGCGCCGGCCTGTTCCCCTGCCGCGGCCTCCAACGTGACTTCCTGGCCCGGTTGTACGGTCTCGGTCATCGCCTGTCCCCTCGCCGCCGATTGCGTCCTTCGCCCACGGTAAGCGCGGGTGCCCCGTCGGTCACCGGGCAAGCTGCATCCATGGACGGTTTGACACAGGCGATACGTCAACAACTGGGTCTCGGGCGGCTGTTGGCGCTCGGCGGACCCGCCGACGGGGCGTGGATCGCGGAGTCGGCGGCGCGCGCGGTCCTGGAACGTGCCGCCGCGGCGTTACGGGGAGTGCGCCTCGATGCGGTACGGCTGGCGCTCGCCGACCCGGACACGGCCGCCGAGCCCGTGGTGCCCGGACCGCCGAGTGCCCTGCCGCCCGGGCCGCTGCGGATGAAGGCGGAGTGCGCCGCGTCGGCGGACGAACCGTTGCCGGTCGTCGCGCGGCGGCTGCGGTCGGGGCTCGCGATCGCCGCGCACGGACTCGGCCTGGTGGTCGAGTCGGTGGATCTGCGCATCACGGAGCTGGTCGATCCCGAGGAGCTCAGGGCCGCAACCCCCGCGCCGGGCAGGCGTGTTCAGACGGCGCGCGCCGACCCCGGCCGCGACCCGGCCGCCCGCGCCGCCCTTTCCGTACCGGGGGTGACCCGGCTGACGGGGACGCAGGCGGGCACGGGCCGCGCCGTGCTGGTGGAGGAGCGCCGCACACCCGGGGCGCAGGCGGGGCGCCACCTGCGGGTCGGCCTGGCAACCGCCCCGCACCACAACGCACTCGAGGTCGCCCTCGCGGGCCCCCGCGCCGCTTCCGCCGCACTCCCCGACCGGCCGACGGTGGCGGTTCTGGTCACGGAGGTCGACGGACTCACATGAGCCGGGGACCGGGTCAGTCGCCCAGACCCGCCAGATCCCGCAGCCGCCGCGCCTGCGCCGCACGCTCGGCGACGCGCTGATCCTCGTAGGTGCGGCCGACCGCACCCTGCAGCAGCGCCTTGGTCTCGACGACGGCGTCGCGCGGCGCGGCGAGCAGGGCGCCCGCCAAGTCGCGTACGGCGGCGTCGAGTTCGGATCCGGGCACGACGAGGTTAGCGAGGCCGATGCGCCCGGCCTCGTCCGCGTGCACGAAGCGCCCGGTGACACAGATCTCCAGGGCGCGCGCATAGCCGACCAGACCGACCAGCGGATGCGTGCCGGTCAGATCGGGGACGAGCCCCAGGCTGGTCTCGCGCATGGCGAACTGGGCGTCCTCGGCCGCGACCCGCAGATCGCAGGCGAGCGCCAGCTGGAAACCGGCACCGATCGCATGACCCTGTACGGCCGCGATGGTCAGCACATCGCTGCGCCGCCACCACGTGAACGCCTCCTGGTACTCGGCGATGACCGCATCGAGCTCCGCGTCACCGCCGCGCGCCATCTCCAGGAACGAGGGCTCGCCCTCGAACCCCTCCGGCGTGAAGGCCTGCCGGTCGAGACCGGCGGAGAAGGATTTGCCCTCCCCCCGCAGGACCACCACGCGCACGCTGCCCGGCAGCGCCCGGCCGGCCTCGGTCAACGCCCGCCAGAGTGCAGGACTTTGGGCGTTGCGCTTGGCCGCGTTGGCCAGGGTCACCGTGGCGAGCGTGTCGTCGATGGTGAGCCGGACGCCGTCCTTGTCGAGGACGACGGTGCCGGAGGTGTCGTTCGAGGTCATGGATGTCTCCGCGTGGCCGCAGTCAGAAACAGCAATTAAGTGACTGCACAGTAACCACCCGGCCGGTCACCGGACCGACCGGGTGGCCACCACCGAAGACAAAGGGCATCCCGACGCTGGAAAACGCCGAAGACATCCCGTACGCCCTAAGACGTCAGGAAGCCGCCTTCTTGCCCCGCGTCGCCCCGCCGCGTCCCCGCAGCGTGACCCCGGACTCGCTGAGCATCCGGTGGACGAAGCCATACGAGCGACCGGTCGATTCGGCCAGCGCTCGGATGCTTGCACCGGAGTCGTACTGCTTCTTCAGGTCTGCCGCGAGCTTGTCGCGCGCGGCGCCGGTTACCCGGCTGCCCTTCTTCAGAGTCTCGGCCACCCGTGCCTCCTCATGGGAAGTGCGCTCTGGACTTCTCATGATCACCCCTCTTGAGCGTCCTGGCCACCCATTCGGCAAGGTCCGTCCGGCCGGAATGGGCGCCTCCAAGCGGTTCCTCACTAACGGAGGGAATGATTCCGGTGACCTCGATTCGCCGGGTCGAACAGGTCCATGAACGAACCGGCAGGTCAAGGCGTACAAGGTCACGGTCAACCGCACACGGCCAGGCCATCCCTTGATCCGGTGTACGACGCACCGCGGTACTAGGCGATCTCACTCATACGAAGGATCACGCGTCAGCAGAATGATCCAGACGAAGTGGATCAGGCTCGTCCTCTCGTGTTCCGGACGAGCCGCCCCAGGGCTTCACTGCCGCGATGCGCCGCCCGCGATGCCTTACGCGAGCGCCACGAGGTCCGCGTAGTCCGCGCCCCACAGGTCCTCGACGCCGTCGGGCAGCAGGATGATGCGCTCCGGCTGCAGCGCCTCGACCGCGCCCTCGTCGTGTGTGACCAGGACGACCGCGCCCTTGTAGGTGCGCAGCGCCCCGAGGATCTCCTCGCGGCTGGCCGGGTCGAGGTTGTTGGTGGGCTCGTCGAGCAGCAGCACGTTGGCGGAGGAGACCACGAGCGTCGCGAGCGCGAGACGGGTCTTCTCACCGCCGGACAGGACCCCGGCCGGCTTGTCGACGTCGTCGCCGGAGAACAGGAACGAGCCGAGCGTCTTGCGGACCTCGACGAGATCGAGGTCCGGGGCCGCGGAGCGCATGTTCTCCAGGACGGTGCGCTCCGGGTCGAGGGTCTCGTGCTCCTGCGCGTAGTAGCCGAGCTTGAGGCCGTGGCCGGGCGTGACCTCGCCCGTGTCGGGCTGCTCGACGCCCGCGAGCAGCCGGAGCAGCGTGGTCTTTCCCGCACCGTTGAGCCCGAGGATGACGACCCTCGAACCCTTGTCGATCGCGAGGTCCACGTCCGTGAAGATCTCGAGCGAGCCGTACGACTTGGACAGGCCCTCCGCGGTCAGCGGCGTCTTGCCGCAGGGCGCGGGCTCGGGGAAGCGCAGCTTGGCGACCTTGTCGTTCACGCGCACGGCTTCGAGACCGGAGAGCAGCTTCTCGGCGCGGCGGGCCATGTTCTGCGCGGCGACCGTCTTGGTGGCCTTCGCCCTCATCTTGTCGGCCTGCGAGTTGAGCGCCGCGGCCTTCTTCTCGGCGTTCTGCCGCTCGCGCTTGCGGCGCTTCTCGTCGGCCTCGCGCTGCTGCTGGTAGAGCTTCCAGCCCATGTTGTAGACGTCGATGTGGGAGCGGTTGGCGTCCAGATAGAAGACCTTGTTGACCACCGTCTCGACCAGGTCGACGTCGTGGGAGATCACGATGAAGCCGCCGCGGTACGTCTTGAGGTACTCGCGCAGCCAGACGATCGAGTCGGCGTCGAGGTGGTTCGTGGGCTCGTCGAGGAGCAGGGTGTCGGCGTCCGAGAACAGGATCCGCGCGAGCTCGACGCGGCGGCGCTGACCGCCGGAGAGCGTATGCAGCGGCTGGCCGAGCACCCGGTCGGGCAGACCGAGCGCGGCGGCGATGGTGGCGGCCTCGGCCTCGGCGGCGTATCCGCCCTTGGTGAGGAACTCGGTCTCCTGGCGCTCGTACTGCCGCAGCGCCTTCTCGCGCGTACCGCCCTGGCCGTTGGCGATGCGCTCCTCGTTCTGCCGCATCTTCTGGATCAGGGTGTCCAGGCCGCGGGCCGACAGGATGCGGTCGCGGGCCAGGATGTCGAGGTCGCCGGTACGCGGGTCCTGCGGCAGATAGCCGACCTCGCCGGAGCGCGTGATGGTGCCGCCCGCGGGCTGGCCCTCGCCGGCGAGGCACTTGGTGAGCGTGGTCTTGCCGGCGCCGTTGCGCCCGACCAGACCGATGCGGTCGCCCTTGGCGACGCGGAAGGTGGCGTTCTCGATGAGGATGCGGGCGCCGGCGCGCAGCTCGATGCCGGTGGCGGTGATCACGGGACAGACTCCTGGGCAGGGTGGGATGCGGCGAGGACAGGGCTGAGGGACGTGTCGACGCCGCCTAATGCACGAGGAGAATGGCCATACGGCAATTCTAGCGGTGGGAGGCAACTGCTTTTGGGGCCGGTACGGCGGGCCCGTTACGGCAGGTCGTTGCCCATCGGGCGCCGGTCCGGGGCGATCCGGCCGAGGTCGTCGACCGCGACGACCTGCAGCGGCCAGGACGCCGCGTCGTCCGCACACGGCTGCGCGAGCACCCACGCGCGGCCGTGCCGTACCCCTCGTTCCGGCGCGAAGACGCAGCCGCGGCGCGCGGGCAGCACCCAGCGCAGATCGCCGTCCGCGCTGCGGTAGGCCGTGATCCGCTGCGGGGTCACCACGGCCACCATCCGCGCCTCGGGGTCCAGGGCCCTCAGCACGCCCTCGGCCCCGTTCTCGCGCAGCCGGCGTGCCCCGCCCGGAATGGCCCGGTGCCAGCGCACCGCGCTGCCGTCGCGCACCGTGTCGGTGATCAGCCCGTCGTCCCAGAGCGTGACCGCATGCCCGGTCGCGGGCAGCAGCGCGAGCGGCCGGCGCCCGTCGCGGGCGTGGGTCCAGCGGGTGCGGCCGCTCTGCGCGTCGTACGCACGGACCGCTTCGCCCTCGATACGGAGCCGGGGCTCGCCCTCGGCCGCGGAGTCGTGCCGCGTCAGACGGTCGCCGAAGGGGGCGGGGCGTGCGTCATGGGCGGCGGTGAGCAGCGGGGCGGCCGCGGCGAGGGCGAGCGCAAGGGGGAGCATCAGGCGGGACGTGCGGCGCGGGGGGCGCCGGGGTCCGGGCGGCCG
>NZ_JAEIMH010000016.1:0-702 GCF_016464295.1 Streptomyces sp. N35
CACCATGTCCCCTGCCGACCAGGCTCTCCTGGCCGCCGTCCTCGCGGACGACCCCGCCGCCGTGCGCGCGGCCCTCGCCGACGGTGCCGATATCGAGCGCCGCGACGCACACCGTCGTACACCGCTCCTGATCGCCGCGGCGGACGAATGTGTGGCGGCGGGCGAGGCGCCGGGCGGCCCCGGCGCCGGCCCGCCCGCCGGGGGCGGCCGGCCGGGGAGGCCCCGGCTGGTCACCGGCGTCACCGGCAGTGTCCGCATGATGCGCGCACTGCTGCCCGGGGGCCCCGATCTCAAGCTGGTGAACCGCTTCGGCGGCATCTCCTTGATCCCAGCGGCCGAGCGCGGCCACGTCGACTACGTACGGGCCGTGCTGCGCGAGACCGAGAGCGACGTCGACCACGTGAACCGGCTCGGCTGGACCGCCCTGCTGGAGGCGGTCATCCTCGGCGACGGCGGCCGTGCGCACCAGGAGATCGTGGAACTCCTGATCACGGCGGGCGCCTCACCTTCACTCGCGGACGGCGACGGCATGACCGCGCTCGAGCACGCCGAGCGGCGCGGGTTCGACGAGATCGCCGGTCTGCTGAGGGCCGTACGGTGACCCGGCGCAGCGCACGGGACCGCACCCCGCGCACCATGGCCGCGGGGGGCGTCACGCTGGCCGTCGCCCCCCTCCCCCCCCGCGGGCGCCCCCGCCGGGCG
>NZ_JAEIMH010000016.1:712-16094 GCF_016464295.1 Streptomyces sp. N35
TGCTCGCGAGCTGCTCCCAGGGCGAGTCCGAGGCCGATACGCCGGCCGCCGGCACACCGTCGTCGGCACCGAGCGCGGCACCGAACGCCACCGCCGAGGAGAACCCCGGCGGTTCCCGCGCCAAGACGCCCGAAGGGACCCTCCTCGTCGCGGACTTCGGCGCCGACACCGTCACCTTCGTCGACCCCGGCAAGGGCGCCATCGACTCCGTGCGGGTCGGTACAGCCCCGTACGGGCTGGTCGTCGGCAAGGACGGCCGGGCCTGGGTGGCCACGGCCGAGGGCGTCGCCGTCGTCGACACCGAGCAGCGCGAGCGCCTCGCCGTCATCCCGTACGTGACGGGGAATCTCGGTCCTGCGACGGGCGGCGAGTACCGCGGCGGCGGTATGGGCATCGCGCTCGCCCCGGACGGCCGGCAGGTGTACGTGGGCGTCAACGTGCCCGGCGGGAGCGGCACGTTGGAGGCCGTCGACACCCGCACCCTGAAGGTGACCGACACCGCGGACGTCGGGCGGCGGCCCTTCGACGTGGACGTGTCGCGTGACGGCTCGCAGGTGTACGCGACCGACCACGACTCCTTCGACGTCACGGTCGTCGACCCCAAGTCCATGGACACCCGTCGTATCGAGGTGGCCCCCTACGGCACCGAGGGCGGACTCGGGTCCTGGCTCAAGCCGCACTACGCGGCGGTTCGGCCGTCGGACGGGAAGCTGCTCCTTCCGTTCGAGGGCGAGCGCCTCGTCGTCGTCGATCCCGACACCGGCGAGTCGACCGTCGAGCGGATGACGGCGAACACCCACCAGCACGGCGCGCAGATCACCGCGGACGGCACCCTCCTCGCCGTCGGTACCGGCCCGATCGACCCGAGCAGCGACGAGGGGCCGTCCCTCACCGTCCGTTCCCCGGACGGCAAGGAGAAGGTGATTCCGCTGGAGGGGCCGCACGAGGACGTCGCGGTCTCGGCGGACGGCGGGACCGCGTACGTCACGGGCGGCTTCACGCGCGACGGCTACTGGAACGGCATCACGGTCGTCGACCTCGACAGCGGCGACACCCGCCGACTGCCCGCCGGGGAAAGGCCGTTGGGGATCGCCGTTCTCTGAGACTGTGCCTGCGCCTGCGCCTGCGCCTGCACCTGTGTCGGGCTCCAGGACGCAGAGGAAATGTCCTCGACGATGACGAGCGTGCCTCGGCTGCCGGAGTTCACCGCGTGCACCACGCCCGCCTGGACGATGCACATCTCCCCTGCGCGCACGTCGACCTCGACGCCGTCGACGACCAGGCGCAGTTCCCCCTCCACCACCAGCAGCGCTTCCGCCGCGTCATGGGACTCCGGCGGCAGGGGACGACCGTCCATCCGCAGCACCTTCACCCCCGCGCTTCCGACCTGCCCGAGCAGCAACGAACCCCAGGCGGCGGGCAGTTCGGCCGCGGTTCTCCGTACATCGACGACGTTCATGGCATGCCTCCTGGCGGGCCGCCTCGCCGGAGGGACGGCTGAACCGTCGGCGACGCCCGCGATCGTGATCAAGGGATGCGGCGACGTTACGACACGGCAGAGCACCGCCGGTCGACCGTTCGGTAAAACCTCCCCGGCCCTGTCCTCCTAGTCCTCGAGGAGCGGCCCGAACGTCTCCGCCGCGACGTGCCCGGCGCGGGCCGGGCCGATGACCTCCCCGGGCACATCCGGGTGCGCGGCGCTCCAAGTCTGCGCCGTCCTCGGTCCGGTGAAGAAGGACACGGTCCGGCAGCAGACGTCCGCGGCGGGCCCGTCGCCGGGCTGCGCCCCGGCGAAGACGACCGCGCCCGGCGGCTCCCAGGTAAGGACGCCGGACCGCGAACTCACGGTGACGGATTCCCCGTTGACCGGATCCGTCGAGCTGATCGTCACGTCGCGACCGAGCATCGCCGGGATGCCCAGCGCGTCGATCGCGCACATCGACCACGCCGCCACACCGTCGATCCGCACCCGATGCGGCGTCGGGACGGCCGAGAAGGGGTACGCGGCACGGATGGCACCCGCGTCGTCCAGGGTGAGGAAATCCTCGCGGGCCAGGTCGGCGAGTACGTCACGGGCGGTGCGGCCGTGAGCGGCGGCGGGCTCTTCGAGCGCGGCGGCGCCGGGCGCCCGGCCGGTCGCGGCGAAGTGCCGGAGCACCGCCTGATGCACGGCGCGCAGTCCGCGGTCCGCCGGCGGCCGGCGCCCCTGCCCGCCCCCGCCGACCAGGGCCGACAGGCCGGCCGGCCGGCCGCTGCCGCCGCGTTCGCCGCAGCCGCGGCCACCGGTCAGCGCGGCTCGCAGATCCTCCACCGTGGGCGCCACATCGGCCGTGCCGTCCGCCCCTCGGTAGAGCCGGCAGGACAAGCTCGGCTCCGCGCCCGGCACCGCGAAGGGATCGGTGCCGTCGACGAGGATCGTGGGCGAGCCCCTCATACCCAGCGCCCTGGCCTGCACTTCGTCCCGCACCTCGACCGTCACCACCTCGACCGTCTCCTCCCCGGCTGTCTCCTTGCCGACCGTCTCCACCTCGCCCGTCACCTCCCGGACTGACTCCTTCCCGGCCGTCTCCACCTCACCCGTTCGTCCGGCCAGCACGGCGGCGATTCGTTCGCGCGCCGGCCGCTCGCCGGGACAGCCGGGAACGGTGAGCAGCGTGATCCTCATCTCCGCGTCCCTTCCCTCGACTTCCGCTCCGCCAGGGACGCTAGACCTTCCAGTGCACTGGAAAGTCAAGGGCGTAGCCTGGACGCATGCGTATCGGCGATCTCGCGGCCCGCAGCGGACTGACCACCAAGACCATCCGCTTCTACGAGCAGGCCGGCCTGCTGCCCGAGCCTCCGCGCACCTCCGGCGGATACCGGGACTACCCGGACGAGGCCGCGGCGCGCCTCGCGTTCGTACGGGAGGCACAGAGCGCCGGGCTCACGCTCGCCGAGATCCGCTCCCTGCTCACGCTGCGCGACAGCGGGCAGGTGCCGTGCGCCCAGGTCACACGGCTGATCGACGAGCATCTCACCGAGATCGAGGAGCGGCTGCGCGAACTGCGCCGGACCCGGCGCACCTTGCGCACCCTCGCGGCCCGGGCCGCCGAGACCGACCCGGCCGAGTGCGCCGAGGCGGGCGTCTGCACCATCCTCGAGCCCATGCCCGTACCCGCGCCGTGATGCGGGGCCCCACTCCCCCTGATCGATGTTCGGGCTATCGTGACCGCTCACGCCCGCAGAGCGCGGCGTCAGTCCAGGTGGGGGCGGTGCATGGGCCAGGGCCGGGAAGGCTGGATACGGGTCCCGGTCGGCGACGACGCCGACCGAGGGGTGACCCGCGGCGGCTGCCGCACCGTGCTGCTCGTCGTCCACAACGTCACCTCCGCGACCCGGCTGCTCGATGTACTCGGCCTGTTCGACAGCGACGAACGCGTCCAGCTCCTGGCCACCTGCACGGGCTCGTCCCCCTTCCTGGCCGGCGTGGACGAGCTGCTCGCCGGGCTCGGTGTGCCGGTACTGCCCTGGGAGCAGGCCCTGGCCACGCCCGTGGATCTTGCCCTCTCGGCCAGCTTCGGCGGCCAACTGGCCGATATTCCTGGGAAATTGGCCATCCTCTCCCATGGCGTTGGATATGCTAAGAAGCTGGCAACACCGGACACCGGACACCGGACACCGGACACCGGACACCGGACACCGGACGTTCGGAGGGCGCAGGCCGGGCCGGTGCCGCGCGCGTCCCGGTCTTCGGATTGGATCCCGAATGGGTCCTGCACGACGGCCACCCGTTCACCGACGCCCTGGTGCTCTCCCACCCCGAGCAGCGTGACCGGCTGCGCGACTCCTGCCCGCAGGCCGTCGACTCCGCCGTACTCGCCGGTGATCCCTGCTTCGACCGCATCCTCGGTCACCGGGACCTGCGCGTCCCCTACCGTCGCGCACTCGGCGTCCGCACCGGTCAGCGCCTCGTACTCCTCAACTCCACCTGGGCAAAGGGCTCATTGGCGGGCGGCCCGCTGCCGTCGCTGCTCCCCCGCCTGACCGCCGAACTCCCCGCCGACGAGTACCGGATCGCCGCAGTCCTTCACCCCAACATCTGGTCCGCCCACGGACCGGGGCAGATCCGCGCCTGGTTCGACCGCGCGCTGAACGCCGGGGTTACGCTCGTCGACCCGCTGCACGACTGGCGTCAGGCCCTCATCGCGGCCGACGCGGTGATCGGCGACCACGGTTCCGTGTCGTTCTACGCCGCCGCGCTCGGCACGCCTGTCCTCCTGGGCGCCGCGCCACTGACCGACATCGACCACCGCTCGCCTTCAGCCGCTTTCGTACGGGAAGCACCCCTCCTCGACATGAACGCACCACTGCGTCCCCAACTGGACAGCCTCACCACACCGCCGGCCGGACCGGCCCGCTTCACCACATCGATGCCCGGCGCGTCGGCGGCTCGTCTGCGCCGGTTGTTCTACGGCCTGTTGGGCCTGCCCGAGCCTGTGCACACCGCGACCTTGCGCCGCCTCCCGCTCCCTGCGCACGCACCCGCCGAACGCACCGCTCCCCAGCGCGTTCTGACCAGCGTCACGGCGCCCGGCGAGGTGTCCATCACCCGGTATGTGGACCCGCCGTTCGAGCCCGAGGGCGAGGGCGAGGCGCTGACCGTGGTGCACGAGCGCACCAGGGAGCGGCACGCGCTGGCCCTCGCCGACGTGGTGTTCCACGAAGGCCCGCCGCATGACGTACGGCTCGGCAGGCCCGACCAGTGGACAGCCGAAGCCCTGGCCCGGCACCCGCATGCCGGACTCACCCTGTACGTCGACTCACCGGACACGGCCACGGCGCGCACCCGCGGCGGCCTGGTCCTGCGGCTCACGGCCGGCCCGCAGGCGGACGCGGACCCGGTCGCCTACGGGTGCGCCCTCCACGCCTGGACGGCGAGCGGCAAGTCCCTCGACGATCTCGTGGCGCACGGGCTGCGGGTGCGGCTCGGCGGCGTCTCACACCTCGTCGACGTCGCTCTCGTCATGCACTAGGGCACGCAACCGGCCCAGCCACGCCACATGTAGGGTGGCACCCTCGCCCTTGAGCGCGTCGAGCGCCTCTTCGATCAGCTCCGATGCGTGGTCCCGGGATCCCGCGGCGATCAGGATCTCGGCGAGATCGGTGCGTGCGCGAGCCGCGTTGTACATATCGCCGCTCGAGGTGAAGTGGGCCAGAGCAGCCTCCAGCTGCTCCCGACCCTCCGCGTGCCGCCCCAGCCCGCCCAGCGCCCGACCCGAGTGCCGGGCCAGCAGGGCGCGGGCGCGTGGAAGGTCGTCGGCGCCTTCGTCCCACGCACCGATGCGGTCGTAGACGCGCCCCGACTCCACGAAGCAGTCGTAGGCCTCCTCGAAGCGCCACTGCCGCAGCCGCAGCAGCCCGAGGAACTCCACAGCCGAAGCCTCGCCCCGCACATGCCCCGCCGCCCGTTCGTCGCGCACGGCTGCGCGGGCCTCCGGCTCGGCCTCGCCCCAACGGCGCAATTCCATCAAGGAGTGGGCGAGTTGGAAATGCAGCGCCGCCGCGTCCCGGCTGCCCGTCGCGTGCACATCAGCGAGCCGCACGCCGGTACGCAGCGCCTCCAGGAGGGCGTCCTGGTGACCGGCCTTGAGCTGGAGCGGCCACAGCGAGCGGCACAGCGCGATCGCCGACGACCAGTCGCCCACATGCTCGGCCGCGCGGACGGCCTCCGCCAGATTGGGCAGTGCGGACCGCAGAGCCTCCAGTGCCGTGGCGGGATCCGGGAGCGCGGAGGGCGCCTCGGGCACGCGCCAGCTCTGCGGGAGCGCGGCGTGGGCGGCGCCCCGTGCGAAGGTGACATATCCCTCGACCATCCGCCGCAGCGCCTCCGCCCCCTCCTCCGGGCCGACCTCCCGTACGGCCCGGGCACGTACGGCGGGCCGGTGCCGGAAGCGACCGGAGCCGGCGGGCTCGACGAGATGGAGGCCGAAGAGGCGGTCGAGGGCCCGGCGCGCCCCCTCCTCGGGCAGGTCGGCGGCGAGCGCGGCGAGCGCGGCGTCGAAGGACGGCCAGGGCCTGAGCGCCAGAAGCCGGTGGACGCGGGCCTCATCGGGCGCGAGCAGCCGGTAGCCGTCCTGGGCGCTCCTCCCGACCGCGGTGTCGGCGCCCTGTCCGGACGAGGCACGGGACCCCGCCCCGTCGGACGCCCGCGCCGCCAACGCCCGTATGGCGAAGGGCGATCCACCGCAGCGCTCCAGCTGCCCCCGGAGAGTCTTGCTCAAGGGAGCGGGCACCAAATCGTCAAGCAGATTGCGCGCGTCCCGTACCGGCAGCGGTCCCACCGGAATCCGCACGGCGTCGAGACCGGTCGGCGGGTGCACGGCCACGGCCACGGTGAACACACCCGGGGCTGCCGTGATCAGGGGGGTGATCTGGGCGGCCGAGTGCGCATGGTCGAGGACGACGAGGACTTTGCGGTCCATGAGCAGGGAGCGCAGCAGTGCACAGCGGCCGTCGGCAGCGGCCGGCACCTCGTCCGGCGGGAGACCCAGCTGATCCAGGAGCTGCGCCGCCGCGGCTCCCGCGTCGAGCCCGGAGGTCGGCGAGGGGCCCCTCAGGTCGATGTGGAGCAGGCCGTCCGGGTACAGAGCCTCGCGCTGCGCACCCCAACGGCGGGGCAGTTCGCTCGTGCCGATGCCCTCGGGACCGTGGACGAGTGCGATGCGCGGAGTCCCGTCGTGCGCGCGGCGGGCCTCGCGGTCGAGCGCCTTGAGCGCTTCCTTGCGGTCATGAAAGAAGCGGGCGGGGGCGGGCAGGCCGGGCCGGACTGCTCGGAGTGCGGGGCGGGGGATGGCGAACTGCCCGAGTTCGGCGGCGAGTTGCGGCCGCCGGGAGATCACCTCGGTCAGGCTGCGGACCAGATCGGCCTCCGAGGCATGGGACGTAGGCGCCTGCACCTCACGGCCGAGCACCCTGCGCAGCCAGGCACCGAAGGAGATCGCGACGGATTTGCCCACCTCACCGGTCGCCCCGTTGAGCACACCCCCGACCACCATGCCGACCGCCACCGATTCCAGCACGCCCGCCCCACCCCCGCTGTCCGACCGGTCCCCTGCCACTGATCACCGTATCCGCGGAGCGCGAGCCCTTCAGCCCAATCTCCTTTACACGAAGGTGACTTCACTCCCTTCCGGCACAGCCGGGGCGAAAGTCCCGCCGCTCCCGGGCCGTTCGACAGGGGCGTCCCTCCTGACCCGCGCCGCTTGAACGAACCTTGACCAAATTCAGCAAACAGGAACAAAGGGGCAATTTAGGCTTACCTCAGAAACCACTTCAGGAAGGCAGACCAGTGACCCTTCGCGGCTGCGCCCCCGGCACCCACGCCCGGATCCGGCGGATCACCACCGACGCACAGGACCGGCTGCGCCTCGCCGAGCTCGGTTTCGTGCGCGGCGCGGAGATCCGGGTGGTCGGGCGCGGCGCGACGGGCGGGCTGCTGCTCGCCCTGGGTGACGCGCGCGTCGCGGTCGACGACGCCACGGCAGGCGCCGTGGCCATCGAAATTGCGCCGGCGGCCTCCCATGCCTGACCCGCGCACCCCCGTCCTGACACCGGCCTGCTGCCCCACCCCTGAGCGCACCCATACCGCGGGCGCCCCGGTCGTCGCCCTGGTGGGCAACCCGAATGTCGGCAAGTCGACGCTGTTCAACGCACTCACCGGCGCCCGCCAGCACGTGGGCAACTGGCCCGGCAAGACCGTCCAGGTCGCCCGCGGCACCTGGCGCCCGGTGAGCGGCACGCCGGTCGATCTGGTCGACCTCCCCGGCACGTACAGCCTGGTTCCGCGCTCCCCGGACGAGGAACTCACCCGTGACCTCCTCGTCGACCCGGGAGCCGAGGGGCGTCCGGACCTGGTCGTGGTCACCGCCGATGCGGCCAACCTCGCGCGGAATCTGTATCTGCTCGCCGAGATCCTGGAGACCGGCGTGCGCTGTGTGGTCGCCCTCACCATGACGGATGTGGCGAGGGCCCGCGGAATCGCGGTCGACGAGGCGGCCCTGGCAAGGGAGTTGGGCGTACCGGTGATCCCTGTGGTGCCGCGCAGGCGCCAGGGACTCGACGTACTCGCTCACGCGGTACGGGAGCAACTCGCCCACGCCGTACGGCGGGAGGAACTCACCCACGCCGTACGGGAGGAAAAGGACGTCCGGGGCCCAGCGCGCCCCTTCCACCTGGCCGTGCCGCAGGGCGACGACCCCGAACTGGCCGGCGCCGAGGCCCGGTACGCCTGGGTGCACGAGGTCCTCGCCGTGGTGCGCACGCAGCGGGCCGGCGCGGGACTCACGCTGTCCGACCGCGTGGACCGGGTGCTCACCTCGCGCTGGTTCGGCATCCCGGCCTTTCTCGCCGCGATGTGGGGCGTGTTCACCGCCACGACCACCCTGGCGAAGCCGCTGCAGGACGCGCTCGGGGACTTCGTGGGCGGTCCGGTCACCGATACCGCGACGAACGCGCTGTCCGGCGCTCCGGACTGGCTGCGCGGATTGCTCGTGGACGGACTGATCGGCGGCGTAGGGCAGTTGCTGACCTTCGTCCCCCTGATGGTCATCATGTTCGTGCTGCTCGCACTGCTCGAGGACTCCGGCTACATGGCACGCGCGGCCTTCGTCGTGGACCGCCTGATGCGCCGGCTCGGACTGCCCGGCCGGGCGTTCCTGCCGATCATCGTCGGCTTCGGCTGCAACGTTCCCGCGCTGGCAGGGCTGCGCATCCTCGGCAACCGGCGCCAGCGGCTCCTCGTCGGCATGATCATCCCGTATGTCTCCTGCAGTGCGCGCCTGACGGTGTACGTGCTCTTCGCGGCCGTCTTCTTCGGCAGTACCGCGGGCACGGTGGTCTTCGCGATGTATCTACTCTCGGTGCTGCTCGTCGTCGGGATCGGCATGCTCCTGCGCAAGACGCTCTTCCGTGAACTGCGGGGCGAAGCACTGGTGTTGGAGCTGCCGCCGTACCGCCTTCCCACCCTGCGCGTGGTCGGTGCCCAGACCTGGCAGAAACTCGCCGGGTTCCTGAGGACCGCGGCCGGTGCCATCGTCGCCACGGTCACCGCGGTGTGGCTGCTCTCGGCGATCCCGCTGGGTGCCGCGTCCGGTACGTCCTTCGGTGAGACGCCGATCGAGCACAGCGTGTTCGGCGCGATGTCACGGGCCGCCGCACCGGCTTTCGCACCGGCCGGTTTCGACGACTGGCACGCGGCCGCCGCGCTCGGCACCGGTTTCGTCGCGAAGGAGGCGGTCGTCGCGACCGTCGCCCAGACCTACAGCGCCGACGAGCCCGACCGCCCGGACCACGCGGGAGAGTTGGGCACCCGGCTGCACGAGACCTTCGAGCAGAGCTCCGGCGGACATCCGCTGCCCGCGGTCCTCGCCTTCCTGGTGTTCCTGCTCGCCTACACCCCCTGCATGGCCACGATCGCCACACAGTGGCAGGAGATGGGCGGCAGGATGACGCTGCTCTCCACGGGAATCCAACTGGCCGTAGCCTGGCTGCTCGCGGTCGCCGTGTTCCAGATCGGGAGCCTGTGGTGGTGAGCGCGCCCCCGCACCCGGCCGTCAGCCCTCTGCGCCGGATCCTCGTCGAGATCCACCGCGGTGGATCCCTGGACGACGTAGCGGCCCGGATCGGTGTGGCCCCCGACGAGGCCGCCGCGATGGTCGACTACTGGGTCGGCCGCGGGGTGCTCACCCGCGAGGCCGTCTCCGGCGGCTGCCCGCCGGCCGGCTGCGGCGGCTGCGCGCTGCGATCCTCGTGTGCGTCACCCGGACTCACGGGTACGTCACCAGGGCTTATGGGCCGTCCGCTGCTGCACACGATCAGGCCGGCGGACCCGCCTCGGGATTGATCGTCGGAGCTTCACCCCGAGCCGACCCTGACTTTCCCTCATTCTTCCCTGACAACTGTCAGAAATCTTTGACGCGTTCACCGCTCGGCTGCACGGTGGAATGGATCGGGCCGTCGAGCGCCAACTCGACGGCCCGTGCACGACATGAGCAGTCCGCGCGGGCGATGCGACTCGATGCGCGCGGACGTCCCCAGCGTATGGAGAGCAGGTTTCACCATGCCCAGTCCTGCACTGTCCACTGTAACCGTCGACTCCACCGCCTATACGGTCACGATCGCGGACACCCCTGAACAGGTGCGCGCCGCGCAGCGCTTGCGCCACGAGGTGTTCGGGGGCGAGCTCGGCGCACGGCTGCACTCGCCCGAACCGGGCCTGGACATCGACGAGTTCGACGCGATCGCCGACCATCTGATCGTCACCGAGACCGGCAGCGGCGAGGTCGTCGGCACCTACCGGCTCATCCCGCCGGGCCGCGGCGGACGGCTCTATTCGGAGAGCGAGTTCGACCTCTCGGCCCTCGCCCCGATCCGGTCCCAGCTCGTCGAGGCGGGCCGCTCCTGCGTCCACCCCGACCACCGCACCGGCGCCGTCATCAATCTGCTGTGGTCGGCGCTGGCCCGCTATGTGCTGCTCTCCGGTCATGAGTACCTGGCCGGCTGCGCCTCCGTACCGCTGGACGACGGCGGCCATGCCGCGACCAGCGCCTGGCTGCTCGGCACCGCCAAGCACGCCTCGCCCGCCGACCTGCGCATCCACCCGCACCGGCCCTGGCAGCCGGCGGGCCCGCTGGCCGGCAAGCCGTCCTACACGGATCTGCCGCCGCTGCTGCGCGGCTATCTGCGGCTCGGCGCCTGGATGTGCGGAGCCCCGGCGCACGACCCGGAGTTCGGTGTCGCCGACTTCTACGTCCTGCTGCCGATGGCCAACGTGAGCGACCGCTACCGGCGTTACTTCCTCGGTGAGGACCGGTGAACGCCTGGGCGGTGCAGTCCCCCTGCACCACCGGCTGCGTCGGACACCGCGTGCCCCCGGTGTCCGCGCGTACGGCGCTGCGCCGCTGCACGGACTTCACCGCGCTCGTCGCGGGCACCGCGGCCCACCGCCACACGCTCACCGACCCGGGGGCGCTGCGTCTGCGGGCCCGGCATCTCCTGGCCGCGCTGGGCGTTCGACGGGAGGGCGGCGAGGGCGGGTTGAGCGTGCCCGGCCGCACCGGCACGCTGATCGTCGCCAACCACATCTCCTGGCTGGACGTGATCGCCCTGCTGGCCCGCGAACCGGCCACGCTGATCGCGAAACGCGAGGTCGGCGGCTGGCCCGTGGTGGGCACGCTGGCCCGCCGCGCCGGCACCTGCTTCATCGACCGCGACTCCTTCCGGCGCCTTCCGCAGCACGTGGCGCTGGTCCGCGAGACGCTCCTCTCCGGCCGCTCGGTGGCCGTCTTCCCGCAGGCCACGACGTGGTGCTCCCCGTCCGGCGGCGGGTTCCGCCGGGCCATGTTCCAGGCCGCCCTGGACGCCCGGGCACCGGTCCGACCCGTCAGCATCGGCTATCGGCAGCACGGGATGCCGTCCACGGTCGCCGCGTTCGTCGGCGACGACGGGTTCCTGCCGTCCCTTCACCGGGTCGCGCGGGCGGACGGGCTCACCGTGCGGGTCGACGCGCACGACGTGCTCCACCCCGGTCCGGACAGGGACCGGCGGGCGCTCGCGCTCGCGGCGCAGGAGGCGGTCCTGTGCCGCGTACCCGCGTCGGCACTCCCCGCCCCGCCCCTCTCCCCCGCCCTCCATGCTTGACCGGTACGTCCAGACCCTGCAGCACCTGCTCGACTCCCCCTGGATCTGGCTCGCCATCTTCCTGACCGCTTCCCTCGACGCCCTGCTCCCCTTCATGCCGAGCGAGACGACGGTGGTCACCGCCGCCGTCCTCATCGGACCCGACCCGGGCCGGCTCACGTTGCTCACCGTGCTCGCCGCCACCGGCGCCCTCGCGGGCGATGTCGGCGGTCACGTCCTCGGCCGCCGCGCGGGGCCCCGTCTCATCCTCCGGCTGCTGCGCGGGGAGAGAGGACGCAGCCGGTACGCATGGGCCTGCTCGGCCGTCGGACGCCACGGCCCGCTCCTGATCGTGGCCGGCCGCTACGTACCCGGCGGCCGGGTCGCCGTCGGCCTGACCACCGGGGCGCTGCGCTATCCCCTGCGCCGATTCGTCGCCTATGACGCCCTGGGCGCCGCGCTGTGGGCGGTGTTCGCCGTCTGCATGGGCGCGCTCGGCGGTGCGGCCTTCGCGGACCGTCCGCTGCACGGGCTCGCGCTCTCCTTCGGGCTCGTCACGGCGGTGACCGTCGCCCTGGAGTGCGTACGCCGGACTCGCTCCCGAAAGGGCGCGCAGGACAGCGGCGGTACGGACCTCCCCGTACGGCCGCCGCTCTCCGTACAGCCGCCCCTCCCCGTGGAGCCACCGCTCCCCGTACAGCCGAATGGAGCAGGCCCGAACGCCCCCGAGCCGTGTCACGGCACGGATTCCCCTGCGCCCGGTTCGCCCGGAATGTCGGCGCACGTGAGGATGTGAGCACGACTGGCCTGGCTTCTCGTGAGCAGGGAGAACGCATTGACCGGCACCGAGGTGGAGCCCCCCACCGGCACGGCCGACGCGCCCGCGCGCGGCCGCCTGCGCGCCTGGCTCCTCGAAGGCCTCACCGCCGAGACCGCCCAGCACGCGGGACCGCACGGCACGCCGCCGTCCGAGCACCGCGGGCACAAGTGGTGGCGGGTCATGTGCCTCACCGGCGTGGACTACTTCTCCACGCTCGGCTACCAGCCGGGCATCGCGGCCCTGGCCGCGGGTCTGCTCTCGCCGCTCGCGACCATCGTGCTGATCGGACTCACGCTGCTCGGCGCCCTGCCGGTGTACCGCCGGGTCGCCAAGGAGTCGCCGCACGGCGAGGGCTCGATCCGGATGCTGGAGCGGCTGCTTTCCTGGTGGTCCGGGAAGATCTTCGTCCTGGTCCTGCTCGGCTTCGCGGCCACCGACTTCATCATCACCATCACCCTGTCCGCGGCCGACGCGGCGGCCCATGTGGAGGAGAACCCGTTCGCCCCGCAGTGGCTGGACGGGGAGCACACCTGGATCACGCTGTTCCTGATCGCGCTGCTCGGCGCGGTGTTCCTCAAGGGGTTCCGGGAGGCGATCGGGGTCGCGGTGATCCTCGTCGGGGTCTATCTGGCGCTCAACGTGGTGGTCCTGGCGACCGCGGCCGTGAAGGTGGTCACCGAGCCCGTACAGATCGACAACTGGTGGGACGCGGCCACCGCCGAGCACTCCTCGCCCTGGGTGATGATCGGCGTCGCGGTCCTGGTGTTCCCGAAGCTGGCCCTCGGCATGTCCGGTTTCGAGACCGGTGTCGCGGTGATGCCGCAGGTCAAGGGCGACGCAGGGGACACCGAGCAGAGTCCCGCGGGCCGGATCCGCGGCACCCGCAAGCTGCTGACCACCGCGGCCGTCATCATGAGCTGCTTCCTGCTGCTCTCCAGTCTCGCGACCACGATCCTGATCCCGCAGGACGAGTTCAAGAGCGGTGGCGAGGCCAACGGCAGGGCGCTCGCCTATCTCGCCCATCAGCATCTGGGCGAGGTGTTCGGCACGGTCTACGACGTCTCGACGATCGCCATCCTGTGGTTCGCGGGCGCCTCCGCGCTGGCCGGACTGCTCAACCTGGTGCCGCGCTATCTGCCGCGCTACGGCATGGCCCCGCAGTGGACGCTCGCCGTGCGCCCACTCGTCCTGATCTTCATGGCGATCGCGGTGTTCATCACGCTGTGGTTCAACGCCGATGTCGACGCGCAGAGCGGCGCGTACGCGACCGGTGTCCTCGTCCTGATGCTCTCGGCGTCCTTCGCCTGTACGGCGGCGGCCCGCAAGGCCGGGGAACGCAAGGGGATGATCGGCTTCGGCGTGATCACCGCGGTGCTCGCGTACACCCTGGTCGACAACGTCGTGGAGCGGCCCGACGGCATCCGTATCGCGGCGCTCTTCATCCTCGCGATCCTGATCAGCTCGCTCGCCTCCCGTGTCCACCGCGCCTTCGAACTGCGCGCCGCGCAGGTGACGTTCGACGAGAAGGCGCAGCAGCTCATCGACGAGGCGGCCGCGATGGGCGGCCCGTTGCGGATCATCGCCAACGAGCCGCAGGAGCACAGCACGGTCGAGTACCGCGAGAAGGAGTACACGCAGCGCGAGGCCACGTTCATTCCGGGTGGCCGGCCGGTGCTGTTCCTCGAGGTGTTCGTCCGGGACTCCTCGGAGTTCACCGCCGATCTGGACGTGCGCGGCGACGAGAAGCACGGCGCGCGCCGGCTGCGCGTGGAGTCGTCCGTGGTCCCCAACGCGATCGCGGCGGTGCTGCTCGCGCTGCGCGACCGTACGGGCGAGGTGCCGCACGCGTACTTCAACTGGACCGAGGGGCACCCGGTCAGCCATCTCCTGCGGTTCCTGGTCTTCGGCGACGGCGAGGTCGCCCCGGTCACCCGCGAGGTGCTGCGCCGCGCGGAGCCGAATCGCGAGCGGCGGCCACGCGTGCACGTCGGCTGAGCGCGGGCGCACCACGCGACGACACCCGGCCGGCAGGTGTGGTGGAGGATGGCTGGCCGCTGCGCCGGGCTGCGGAACGGTTCCAGGTCAGCCACACCACCGCGGCCCGCTGGGCCGACCGCTACCGACAGTTGGGCGAGGCCGGGATGGGCGACCGCTCCAGCCGCCCGCACCACCAACCAAACCGCACTGCGGCCGCTGTTGAAGCCCAGGTCATACGGCTGCGACGTGAACACCGCATCGGGCCCCTGCGGCTGGCCGCCCGCTGCCACATCGCCGCCTCCACCGCGCACCGCATCCTGGTCCGCCACCAGCTGCCCGCCCTGGCCACACTGGACCGGGCCACACTGGACCGGGCCACCGGTGAACCGATCCGACGCTATGAACGTGCCAGGCCCGGCGAACTCGTCCACATCGACGTCAAGAAACTCGGCCGCATCCCCGACGGCGGCGGCCACAGAACACTCGGCCGCGCCGCGGGACGCAAAAACCGCAGCGGCGCCGGACTGGCCGGACAACACACCTAGGGCACCCACCCGGCGGTCCCGCGCACGATCCGTGCCGCGGCCCGTGACAGCGGCAGCAGCCCCTCCGCGTCGACCTTGTCGAGCGTGTCGGACGAGTCGACCAGGTACATCGGCGCGCTCAGGAAATGTACGAGCCGTACGCCTTCGGGGTGGAAGAACGCCCCGTCCGTGGGTGGCATCGGCGAGAACACATCGGGCTTGAGGACGTGCGAACGGCGCAGCCGCTCGGCGGCGATGCTCGCGTGCACCAGTTGTTCCAGAGGCGCCTCCTGGGTGGTGAACCACCAGCGCACCTCCGGATCTTCCGTGGGCTCGGGACCGCCGTCGCGCGGTACGCAGCGCAGGGCCGCGTGGTCCCGATGCATCTTGGGGACGGCGGCCGGCC